>NZ_VIKX01000320.1 GCF_009711935.1 Dolichospermum sp. UHCC 0259
CGGCTTTGTGAAGCATAAAATAAGCTTTTGGCTCACTTTATGCTTCAAGTCACAAAATGGTCAGGGCAGGTAAAATTGTGCCTGGTGCTGTAGAGGTACAAACTTTACCTTGGATTCAAAAACAGTCTGTTGTAGATTCTCAAAGAGTAATATTGATTCAAGAAACCCAAGAAAATATTGATTTGGGTGAAGCAGAAGCGATTGTTTTAGCTCTGGAACTGAAAGCGGATTTACTATTAATGGATGAACGTCGAGGTAGGATAGTTGCAACCAGCTATGGTTTGCAAATAACTGGCTTATTAGGAGTCCTATTGCAAGCGAAACGAAAAATGTTGATTCCTGCTGTAAAAATTTTGATGAATCAACTAATTGAGCAAGCTGATTTCCGAGTGAGTGACCAATTGTATACAACAATCTTACAAGCTGCTGAGGAATAATTAATTATTTAGCAACTGGGGGATTTTGGGGAACAAGTAAAACAAAATTACCGGACTCTGAGCGATCATTTTAAACGCAGGTTCATAAAAAATTACCATTTTACTTTTGTTATATCTGGCTTTATTTTACCATTTTTGGCAAATAAGACTGGCGATAATTGTTCTTAGCCATCAACCTAGCCTCACGCCTTGTCCAACATTTTTGTAAAGGTACATCAGCCAATCTTTGCAGCAGCATAAATACACTATTAGGGGTACAGCCGGGAGGTAGAGTCGAGG
>NZ_VIKX01000321.1 GCF_009711935.1 Dolichospermum sp. UHCC 0259
CTATGGACTCAAATACCACATCCGCACCGATAGCGAACTGCATCCCATCTTCACCCAAAACCTCATCTTCCTAGAAGACTACCTGAGATTCAACACCAACATCCCTCACACCATCACAGAACAAATACTTACCGCAGTTCAAGCCCAACCCGGAATCACCATAACCGCCACACTGGCCTCAATACCCGGAGTCAGAGCCAACGACATCTACGCCATAATAGCCACAGAGCAACTCTACGTAGACCTGTATGCAGTACCCCTAGTAGAACACTGGCGAGTACAGCTATATCTAGACCAACAAACCCATCAGGCTTACACACATCTAGCCATAACTTCACAGCATCATCAACCAATACCCCCACCCACAGCACTCCTACCAAACACAGTCCTGCTCTGGGACTCCAATCCCTGGACATTAGTAAATATTGGTGAAACCAGCACCACACTCCTACCCGAAATTGGACAACCCATCCAACTACCAACAGCATATTTCCGGCAACTATTGGAAAGCGGCAACATCAAAATCCAGAACTCAGAAAAACAAGCACCCATCAATGATGCAGTCCAGGCACTCATGGATGCCGCCTCCCCAACCGACCTGAGCCTTGCCAATCAGCGATTTCATCTAGTACAAGCCTATATCCAGCGCCACACAGATATCTACAAAGACATAGCTCCAAGCACCCTGAAACGATGGGTAAAACAGTTTCGAGAAGCCGAAGCTCGGTATGGTTGCGGTTATGTTGGTTTACTACCACAGGCAAAAAATCGAGGAAATCGTCACCCCAAAGCACCAAACCAATCAAGCGAATTACTAGATAAATTTATTACCGAACACTTCGAGACACCAAGACAAGCTCCCGCCGCTTCAGTCTATAGATTATATGTCAGAGCTTGCAACGAATTAAATATACAACCCCTGAGTTCTCGCACCTTTTATCACCGCCTTAAACAGCGACCAATCCACGAACAAACCAAAAAACGTCAGGGAGCAAAAGCCGCATATTCAACAGAACCAACAATCTTAGAACTAACCAAAACCACACCCCAACACGGAGACAGACCCTTTGCCATCGTCCACATTGACCACACCCAACTTGACATCGAACTACGCTCACAAGCCACAGGACGGAACTTAGGAAGACCTTGGCTGACATTACTAATTGATGCCTATTCCCGACGGATAATGTCCGTTTATCTCACCTTTGACCCACCCAGTTACAGGTCTTGCATCCAGCGTTTTGGTCGTTTTCCCCAAACCGTAGTCGTAGATGGAGGTAAAGAATTTCATAGTATCTACTTTGACACCCTACTAGCACGCTACCACTGCATCAAGAAAACCAGACCTGGTGGCAAACCGCGTTTTGGTTCAGTCATTGAGCGATTATTCGGCACAACAAATACCGAGTTTGTGTACAACCTTTTAGGCAACACC
>NZ_VIKX01000322.1 GCF_009711935.1 Dolichospermum sp. UHCC 0259
TGAGCTTTCAGGTATCCTTTTTTCTATCATACTTTCTGCATGAAGGAAATCCCTGGTTTTCCTGTCAAAATTAACACACTAGTGTTGTTCCTTCTTCTGAAAGAAGATTTTTTTCCTGCTTAAGTTCTGTTTGTGATTCTGACTCCTGTGACGGGTCTTCTTCCTCTAACCCCGATTTTTTTGGGCTTTTGAAGTGGTCTGATGATGGGGGTAGGGAACTATTGCCAGAGTTTTGTTCTAATTTTTCTAGTTGCTCGACTGCTAGTTGATGAAGATTTTCCGCCACTTCCACCAATTTCTGTTTGTCCAGAGATTGGAAGTAGTCTCGGTTCATTTGTGCCAGGTCTTCTTTACTCAGTCGGTTCATTCCCTCTTGGCTTCAATTACATTGCGGATTTTTTTACATTACCATATCATGCATACCCCTACTTCTACCTACCCTATAAACTCTCGAAAGTGGGGGGAGAGTGAAAAACTACGATAAATTATCTGTTAAATTATTAAATTATCTGCTGTTACTTCTTGACTATTACTGTAACTGTATTTTATCATTTTTCAATATTTACAGACAATTCATCAATCACAATCCTGTAAATCCTAAAATCCTGGACATCCTGATTCAGACAATTACAATTTCAGCATCCCACCAACAACTTACAAATCACAATCCTGTAAATCCTAAAATCCTGGACATCCTGATTCAGACAAAAAATATGAATCAGATATTTTCATTATGTTGGGTTGCGTTCCTTAACTCAACCTGTAAGATATGAGAACGCTAATTTTTCTTGCTTGAATTTCCTTGATTTTGAAACTTTTGATATGCTTGATTAACTGCTTGCATCGCAGCTTTAGCATTAGTAGAAGTATTAATATCAGGATGATATAATCTAGCTAATCGGAGATAAGCAACTTTTACATCTCGACGAATAGCGTTTGCTTCCACGCCTAAAATTTCCCACCATTCCCCAATTAAAGGTAAATTATCATCCTTGTGAACCTGTCGCCAAATTTTGATAGTTCCCGCTTTACCACCACTAATAAGTATTTTACCATCTGTGCTAAAAGTGAGGGGACTAAAACCAGAAATAGATTCTACTAATTCCCCAGTTTCAATATTCCAAAGTTTAATAATTCCATCTTGACTACTACTAGCAATAATTTTACCATCAGGGTGAATAGCAATACAAGAAATGGCTGTTGAATGATTTTCTAAAGTAGAGTATAATTCTCCACTACTAAGATTCCATAATTGAATTTTACCATTTGCACAGCCAGTAATTATAGTTTTATTATCTGGAGTAATTGCTAATGTATTTACTGCTGCTAAATGATGATTAATAATATAATATTGTTTACCAGTTTCTATATCCCAAATTCTCATGGTTGTATCAGCACTACCACTCACAATTTTTTTACCATCAGAACTAATAGCAACAGCTAAAACTGCATCTGTATGTCCATTTAAAGTACGTTTGAGTGTTCCCGTGTAGCTTCCCCAAATTCTAATAGTTTTATCTGTACTAGCACTAACAATAATATTACCATGAGGACTACAAACAAGAGCATTTACAAAACCATTATGACTGTGGGGAGAACTTAAATAAGATAATGTACCATTATATTTTTTTGTTTCTAATTGCCACTTGCTAATTTTCCGATCTACACTACCACTAATTAACTGTTTACCATCAGGACTAATAGCTACAGATAACACAGCTTCAGCTTGTCCAGAAAAAGTATATAGTAGTTTTCCAGTTAGCAAATTCCATAAATTCACTTGTCTGTCATCACTACCACTAACTAAGGTCTTATTATCAGGATGAATAGCTACATCATTAACATTAGATTTGTGTCCTTTCAGAGTTTTTACACATTGCCAAACTTCCTTTGATGGGGAGTTTATTGTTGAGATTTTTTGTTCATTTTCAGGGAATTTATGATTAAATGTAGCTTTTAATTGTTGTAATTCATCATCAATTTCTAAATTTGTAAATTTAGCATTTAGATCATCACTAGATAACTCTATTAATGCTTCAAAATAATAATCATTTTGCAAAACCTTTTCCTCCATACGTTCAAAAAGCTGCATGGGAGTTTCTTGGAATTGCGAATTATCTAATAATTTTACTACACCATAACTAGCAAGTCCCAAAACCGCACCAATTCCTGCCATTGGTACAGTACCAATACCAAAAGCTAAACCAAGTTTAGGGGCAACAAATCCGATATTACCGATAATATTAGAAATACCAAAACCACTAATAGCACCTATTCCCATTGTGCCACAAACGGTGGAATCTCCTTCCATAATTCCTGTAAAAGCACCATAAACAGCAGCACCAACAACCGCACCTACAGCAGTTACAGAAGTTGCGCCTATTCCTACCGCACCAAAACCTCCAGCAATGCCAATACCTCCCACAGTAGAGGAAATGCCCGCACCTGTTAATATTCCAGTGGTGATAAAAGCTGCACCTGTTGAAGAACTTGCTTTCATGGCTTATGAGTGTCAATTTGATTAGATGAATACAATACAAATGTTGAGACAATTGATAATTACTCTTTTAAAAAAGACACAAAAACGCAATAAAAAACCCTTTGCGTCTTTGCGTCTTTGCGTGAGACTATTTAACTATAAGCCTCCATCGGTAAACAAGAACAAACAAAATTCCTATCCCCAAAAGCAGCATCTATTCTCCCCACACTTGGCCAGAACTTATATTCCTTATTCCAAAGTGCAGGATAAGCAGCTTGTTCACGGGAATAGGGATGATTCCATTCCCCAACAATCAAACTTTCCGCAGTGTGAGGTGCATTTTTCAAAAGATTATCTTGAATGTCCATTTTACCAGATTCAATTGCCGCAACTTCCTCACGAATCGCAATCAAAGCATCACAAAAACGATCTAATTCCTGTTTAGATTCACTTTCCGTTGGTTCTACCATAATTGTCCCAGCAACAGGCCAAGAAACAGTAGGTGCATGAAAACCATAATCCATTAACCGCTTCGCAACATCATCAATTTCAATCTGCGCTGATTTCTTCAAACTTCGCAAATCTAAAATACATTCATGTGCGACTAAACCATTTTTTCCCTGATACAAAACCGGATAATATGACTCTAATTTCTTAGCGATGTAATTAGCATTCAAAATGGCAATTTTGGTTGCTTCCGTCAACCCATCTGCACCCATCATGATAATATACATCCAAGAAATCACTAAGATACTGGCACTACCCCAAGGTGCAGCGGAAACAGCACCCAAATCACCACCCATTCTCACCACAGAATGTCCTGGTAAAAACGGGACAAGGTGTGAAGCGACACCAATGGGACCCATACCAGGACCACCACCACCATGAGGAATACAGAAAGTTTTGTGTAAATTCAAATGACAGACATCTGCACCAATATCACCAGGACGACAAATACCAACTTGGGCATTCATATTAGCCCCGTCCATGTAAACTTGTCCACCGTGACTATGAATTACCGCACAAATTTCTTGAATTGCTTCTTCAAATACCCCATGAGTTGATGGATATGTCACCATTAAAGCTGCAAGTTCATTGCTATGTTTTTCAGCTTTGGCTTTTAAATCTTCAACATCAATATTACCATGATCATCACAAGCAACTCCCACAACTTTCATTCCACACATTACCGCACTCGCGGGATTTGTTCCATGTGCAGATTGAGGAATTAAACAAATATTTCTGTGTCCTTCTCCACGACTTTGGTGATATTCATGAATTACCAAAAGTCCCGCATATTCACCTTGAGAACCTGCATTTGGTTGTAAGGAAATTCCCGCAAAACCTGTAATTTCTCCTAACCATGCTTCTAGCTGTTGGAAGAGAATTTGATAACCTCTAGTTTGGGAAATTGGCGCAAAAGGATGGATTTTCCCAAATTCTGCCCAAGTTACGGGAATCATTTCTGAAGTTGCGTTTAACTTCATCGTACAAGAACCCAAGGGAATCATCGAAGTTGTTAATGATAAATCCTTGCTTTCTAGTTGATGTAAATAACGTAATAACTCGGTTTCTGAATGGTAACGGTTGAAAACTGGATGAGTGAGGTATTTACTTTCACGTGATAATTGAGAATTAGAAACTGGTAATTCTGACACAGTAAAAGGTAATTCATCTTTCAGCGCGAAAATTTGCCAAAGGTCAATTAAATCTACTTCGGTGGTAGTTTCATCTAAGGAAATACCCACAGTTGAATTATCAAAAATTCTCAAATTGATATTTCTCTCATTCGCAGCGTCGAGAATTGCTTCTAATCTGGTATTTCCTAATTCTACACGCAAGGTATCAAAGAAGTTTTCAGAACTGATTTTATAACCTAACTTTTTCAGTCCATTTGCTAAAGTTGCGGTAAGTTCATGGATATTTTGAGCGATCGCTCTCAGTCCATCGGGTCCATGATACACTGCATACATACTCGCCATCACTGCCAATAATACCTGCGCTGTGCAAATATTACTGGTGGCTTTATCTCTGCGGATGTGTTGTTCACGGGTTTGCAACGCTAAACGATATGCAGGTTTACCATGAATATCTTTTGATACCCCCACAATACGCCCTGGAACGAGCCGTTTATACTCTTCCTTCGTGGCAAAATAAGCAGCGTGTGGTCCCCCAAAGCCCAAGGGAATACCAAAGCGTTGGGTACTGCCTACTGCTATATCAGCCCCTAATTCACCGGGAGGTGTAAGTAATGTTAAGCTTAAAGGATCTGCGGCTATTGTCACCAATGCACCCTGAGCATGAGACTTTGTGATAAAATTGCGGTAATCATAAATTGTGCCGTCAGTTGCGGGATATTGCAGAACTGCACCAAAGATAGTTTCGGTAAAATCAAAACTTTGATGATCACCGATAATGATGTTTATACCCAAAGGTTTAGCGCGTGTTTGCAAAACATCAATGGTTTGAGGATGACATTCACTAGAAACAAAATAGTTAAGGGATTTGTTTTTGCAGACACCATAGCTCATACTCATCGCTTCTGCGGCTGCTGTCCCTTCGTCAAGTAAAGAAGCGTTAGCAATTTCTAAACCAGTTAAATCTATAATCATCGTTTGGAAATTTAATAACGCTTCCAAACGTCCTTGGGCAATTTCTGGCTGATAAGGGGTGTATGCTGTATACCAACCGGGGTTTTCTAAGATGTTACGTTGAATGACGGTAGGAGTAATACAGTCATAATATCCCATACCGATAAATGAGCGATAAACCTGGTTTTTATCAGCTATTTGCTTTAATTTTGCCAGCGCTGCGTATTCGCTTTGTGCTGCTGGTAGATTTAGGGTTTGATGAAAGCGGATTGCCTGTGGTACTGTTTTATCAATGAGATCATCAAGGTGGGAAAGACCTAAGATATCAAGCATTTGCTGAACATCATCAGGGTTTGGTCCAATGTGTCTTTGTGCAAAGTTGTCTGATTTTTGACTAGTGCGCGGGGGATTAGCTACCACAAATTGTTCTCCAAAGGTTTCTGTATTAATATATTGTAATGATCACTTTTGGATATTAGGGTTTTTTTTATATCTTGATTTTGTTTCGCGCAAAGACGCAAAGGAAGAAACCTTGAGATTATACTTAAAATAGCTTTGTCTTTGGATTCTATAGGTAGGGGTTTAGCAGTGCTAAACCCTTACACATCTAGGTTATTTATAATTTTGTAAAAGTCCATATTTCTGTCGTGTTTAGCATCATCTAAAATCCAAAAATTTAAGCGTTGCTTGAATTTATTGATTGGTAATGTTGCCATTTTTGCTGTAGTCGCTTTCTTTTGTCGGGTGTTAAGCTATGGAAACAGTGAGGACAGGAAATATTTTTTTCATATTCTGGGGAAGTTTTATCTGCTTCAGAAATGGGATATCCACAACAAAAGCATAATTCCTGATTTCCTGCTTCTAAGTCATGACTAACTGTGACTCTTTGATCAAAAATAAAACATTCTCCTTCCCATAAACTTTCTTCTTGGGGAACTTCTTCTAGATATTTAAGAATGCCTCCTTTAAGGTGATAAACTTCTTCAAAACCTTGAGAAAGTAAATAAGATGAGGCTTTTTCACAACGAATACCTCCAGTACAAAACATGGCTACTTTTTTATGTTTTTTGGGATCAAGATGTTGTTGTACATATTCGGGAAAGTCTCTAAATATTTGAGTTTGGGGATTTTTTGCACCTTTAAAAGTCCCAATGGTAACTTCATAATCATTGCGGGTATCAATGACTGTGACTTCTGGATTAGAAATTAAATCATTCCAATCTTCTGGTTTTACATAAGTTCCTACTTTTTCACTGGGGTTAACTTCTGGTAATCCCAAAGTCACAATTTCTGGCTTTAACCGAATTTTCAACCGTTCAAATGGGGAAATTTCTGTGTAAGATTCTTTATGTTCTAAATCTGCAAACCGTGAATCATTGCGAAGAAAGGCTAAAACTGTGTCAATTTGCTGACGAGAACCGGCAATTGTGCCGTTAATCCCTTCTTGTGCTAGTAAAATAGTTCCTTTTATCCCTTGTGATTGACAAAAGGATAATAAGGCTGTTTGCAGTTCGCTACAATCAGGTATATTCACAAATTTATATAGTGCAGCAACAACTGTCTGATTTTCTTGGTTCATGGTCTTGGCAAATTAATAATAATAGTTTATGATAATGTGGTTATGTAAAATAAGCCCTTTTTACATAAAAAACAGACTTGGGGGTTTAGCTCAGTTGGTAGAGCGCCTGCTTTGCAAGCAGGATGTCAGCGGTTCGAGTCCGCTAACCTCCATTGATTCTCATGAATATATCTCACGCAAAGGCGCAAAGAATAAAAGCCATATTTCAATTCAGCAAACTCTAATTATGTTTAAATATTAGCGAAAAGTTATTTGCTGGCATGGGATGAGTTTGGTGCAATTTCAGATTTTGTGCTTCAGCAGCTTTAACTACATCTTCTAGGTTACGCACTCCCCAGTCTGGATTTTGTGCCTGTAAAGATTCATCAAATTCCGCATTACTGGGTGCAGTATGTTCGCCATTTTGTTTGTATGGCCCATATAAATAGAGGATACCATCAGGTGGCAAAATGCGTCCAGCTCCTGCCATTAGTCCTAAACAGGCTGACCAAGGGGAAATATGAATCATATTAATATTGACAATAGCAGTAATAGGAGGCTCTGGTAATGGCTCTGTTTCTACTGGCCATGTTGGTGAACTAGCATTTAAATCTAGGGGTGGTTGCATGGCTTCACACGGTAGAAATTCAGCCCATGCGCTAATACTAGCACGCAGTTCTGGGTTAGGGTCGGAAGGTAGCCATTGCCGAGGTGCAAGGTGGTAGGAGAAAAATGTAGCGTGTTCACCTGTACCACTGGCTATTTCTAAAATAGTTCCATGTTGAGGCAGTATTTGTAAAAGCAATTCTAGAATCGGTTCGCGGTTGCGTTGGGTTGCGGGGGCAAATTTTCGCTGGTCTGGTGGTGTGTTCATATCGGGCGAGCATTCACTATGATAATTAAATTAGCAGCGATAGGTATTCAGCTATCAGCAGTCAGCCAAGAGCAGGAATCGCAAAAAAGGGAAGCTTTAATTACCTGTATTTCCGCTTTAAAAGCTGACGACTGACGGCTGAATGCTCACCTCAATTTTAGCTTTTTTTGTCACACCACAGGAGAACAACTTGCCTAAATCTATTCATTCTACCCAACCTCCCCTGAAATTTATTCCCCAACTTCATAATCCCTTTGTGGTTAAAGTTGTGTCTTGGTTTTTGCCTTTGATTTTGCGGGTGAGAACTAGACCTTGGCTACCTGCGGGTATTGTCAAGGTTGAAGCCAAAAATGCGGAAGTCTTGGCTAAATTATACCACGAATTTCAAGCAGGTAAAGTTCGATTTTTAATTGCTTTCCGTCACCCAGAGGTGGAAGATCCTCTATCTATGTTATACCTGCTCTCACGGATTGTCCCCAAGGTGGCAAGGGAAAAAGGTATTAGTCTCAAATACCCTGTTCACAGTCATTTTATGTATGAAAGAGGAATGACTTTATGGGCAGGAAATTGGTTGGGATGGTTATTTTCTCGACTGGGTGGTGTACCGATTCGTAGGGGGAAACGCGTAGACAGAAACGCTATCCAGATGGCCAGGGAATTATTGGCCAATGCAGAAATGCCGATAGCGATCGCTCCTGAAGGTGGTACAAATGGACATAGTAGTATAGTTAGTCCTTTAGAACCGGGTGTAGCACAATTGGGTTTTTGGTGTGTGGAAGATTTAAAAAAGGCTAACCGCGAAGAACAGGTTTTTATTATTCCTATTGGCATTAAATATAGATATGTTAATCCCCCTTGGCAAAAAATAGATTGGCTTTTATCTAAATTGGAAGCTGATAGCGGTTTACCTATGACGGAATTTAGTCAAACTGGAAAGGACAGGGAAGGAATTTTATATCAGCGGGTTTTGCGTTTAGCTGAATATCTAATTTCAGAAATGGAGGAATTTTATCACCGTTTCTATCATCAAGAATTTCCAGAAATTATCAGTTCAGAAGTTTCTATAAATGAAGTTTTAATTACTAGATTACACCGGTTAATGGATACGGCTTTAAAAATTACAGAACAGTATTTTAATGTCCAGTCTCAAGGTAATTTTATTGATAGATGTCGCCGTTTAGAGGATGCTGGTTGGAATTATATTTATCGAGATGATATTGCCGATATTCCCAGTTTACCACCTTTCAAACGTGGTTTAGCTGATTGGATAGCCCAAGAAGCAGATTTAAAAATGCAGCACATGAGAATTGCGGAAAGTTTTGTCGCGGTTACTGCTGATTATATTCTCGAAAAACCCACACCAGAAAGATTTGCAGAAACCCTTTTATTAATGTTTGATATGTTGTCTCGCATTCAGGATTCTACTTTACCAGGAAGGCCGCGTTTAGGTTTAAAACAAGCCATGATTTTTGTTGGTGAACCGATTAATGTGAATACAAGATGGGAAAATTGTCAAGGGAATAAACAAGCTTTGCGTAAGGGTGTGAGTGAGTTGACGCAGGATTTACAGGTGATGTTGGAGGGGTTAATTAAGGATTAAGTTCCACGCTTCAGACGCATAAAGTGAATAAGTTTTTTTGCACTTCATACCAATTAGAAATTATGTTTTCAGAGCGCATTTTTTCTATTTTACTACTTTATCAATGCGTAAGTCCTATTTTCTATCATTTTACTATTTCGGCAATTTTGCACAGAATTCGACAGGCAGATTCTAATTCGTTTTGGGTAGCCAGTGGCGCAAATACTCGTGATATGGCATATTGTTGATTTTCTAGTTTGACAAACACAATATCGTCACCATTGGTTAACATTCCAAAATTAGGTAAATCAGTGTTGGGACTAGCCATTAAGTAAGCCAGGGTTTGTGGCAATGCTGACCACACTGATAACATGGTTTTTTTTGATTCTAAAACAATTATCCATAAGCGGTCTTGCAATACCAGTAAATCTATTCGACCCTGGAGAGTTTCTTCGCTATCAGCTATTGTTATTTGCACAGATTCTTCTGCTTTGATGCGAAAAGGTGGATCATATAAACCGGCAACGGTAAGTAATGGAGAAACGAGTAATAGCATCACCGTACTTTCTAATAAATGTCCACCTGAACGATGATAAAGATAACGTTTCCAGAGAATTTCTAGGTTGGTGCGGTCATTAGAGTTAATCTCAGGTAATTGATTATGCCATTCTGTAAAAAAATTCTGAGATTCATTGCGACTCAAGCCAAATCGTTTTTCTGCTTCAGCGATGGTGGTAATAGTTTCAGTAACGGCTAGTGTTTGCATGGTGGATTTTTGTCTCAGTAGTTGCATCTACGATAAAATAATTTCACCGACCTGATTTTATCTAAAACTCTATTATGACTATTGCTGAACAGATTTATGCGATGCCTTCGGCAAGCGCAGCTATCGCTAAAAGCCTTCCCGAAGATCAATCTGATGAAGTTCTCACCTTTGCTCATCATTTCATGATTAATAATGACTATACATAATATGATGGCGTTGCATAATAGCTTTATAAATTATGTTTTGCGTCAGGGTGTAAAGACGGAAACTTTAAGACTCTTTGTGTAATAATTCTGATACACATTATTTAATGGGCTATAGGGTTTGTGACTTTGACAAAAATTACCCCTGGACAACCACTGACTGATACGCAAAGAAATGGCTTACAGTTAGTATCCCTGTGGGGTGGGGGTAAACGTGATGTTGTTTTAGCTATTGATGTCACGGAAAGTGTAGGTTTAAATGATCAAGGCCGGATTCGTTTACGTCAGATAGTGGCAGACAGTCTCAAACCTGGTGATTCTGTTTATGTTGTTCCCTTTGCTCAAGATTTAGTTTTTGATGAGATTATATCTGTTGAAAATCCATTAGGAAAACCTATATATTTTAGAGATAAAAATTCAGAAAATATTAATAAAGTATTAGCAAAAATTCCTTTTAATTCTGACCCTAACCGCTATGGAACAGATATTCAAAGAGCAGAGTTAACAGTATATCAAGGTATTGCACAGATTAATCAAAATCGAGTTTCCAAAAATCAACCAATTAAGCCGCAATCGGTTGTTTGGATTACTGATGCACCGTTATCTACTAAACCAGGAATTACTTCCGAAGTTTGGATAGAAACTCCTGCTAATAGTCCTTTCAGAATTGCGACATCACCGGAAAGTCAGGAAAGACAGGGTTGGATTAAGATTTTATCATTAAAAGAGCGATCGCTCATCATTAAAAACCAAGATAATAAAGATTATAAACTATCTGTAGTAGACCTTAATCCTACAGTTCAAGAAATTTGCACACCAGCACCAGGAGGACAAGAAACTTGTTTAGTTAATCCTTATTTATTCAAACAGCTATGGCTGCCTAGTTTAATTTTATTATTAATATTTGCATCAATGGTAGGGAGTATATTAAAATATGCTAAATTACAGAAAAAATGGGATTTACGAGTCAAGCTTGAAAGTAATGGAGAATATGAAGAACAAATATGTAGACTACCCAACAATAAAAAAATCGCCATTGGTGAATATGATCCTAGCTGTGTAGATTCTATTGACTGTCCAGGTGGAGAAATCAGAGCTTATTTAGAACGGAAAGGAGAAAAACTTTATTTAGTTCCCAAGGAAGATACAAAAA
Organism: Dolichospermum sp. UHCC 0259; assembly: GCF_009711935.1. GTDB lineage: Bacteria > Cyanobacteriota > Cyanobacteriia > Cyanobacteriales > Nostocaceae > Dolichospermum. Next base: position 11,204 of record NZ_VIKX01000322.1, read on the forward strand.
TTCAACTTAACAACAGAAAAGTTACATCACGAACTCTCATATCAAGTGCTAATTTTACTCTAAATTGCCCAGATTCACGCCAGAAAGACTACGAAATATCTATCAAAATCAAGAAATAGTTTATAGGAGAAACCCCCATGACTCAAGCATCTACAAATGAAACCCAGTATAGAGGAATTAATCGGACAATTTGTATTGGTTTAGGTGGAACTGGTAGAGATGTATTAATGCGAATTAGAAGATTAATTGTTGACCGTTATGGAGACTTAAATAACTTACCAATTGTTAGTTTTGTTCATATAGACACAGATAAAGCCGCAACCCAAGTTACAGGGATTAGAACAGGAAGTACCTATCATGGTGTTGATTTAAGTTTTAAAGAAGCTGAAAAGGTCAGTGCTACCATGTCATCGAAAGATGTCACCATGTTTGTAGAAGGACTAGAACGGCGTTCAGAATATAATAGTTATGGTCCTTATGATCATATTGGCATCTGGTTTCCTCCTCAGTTACTGCGGAATATTAAAGCAGTAGAAGAAGGTGCAAAAGGTATCAGACCGATAGGAAGACTGGCTTTTTTTCACAACTATCAGAAGGTTAAAACAGCAATTGAAACGGCAGAAAGACGGACAAGAGGACATGAATCTTTATTGCTGAGATCAGGTTTAAGAATAGAACCAGGACTAAATATTTTTGTTATTGGTTCTCTGTGCGGTGGCACAGGAAGTGGGATGTTCTTAGATGTTGCTTATAGCCTGAGAAATCTTTATGGTGAAGAAGGCGCTCGGATCTTTGGCTATTTAGTAATTAGTCCAGAATTGTATGGTAGTACAACAAGTATGATTGCTAATACTTATGCTGCCCTTAAAGAACTGAACTATTATAGTTATCCTGGCACAAAATTTGAAGCTTGTTATGATACTCAAAATTTAGTTTATGTACAAGAACAACGTCCACCATTTGAATATGCTTATTTGGTCAGTAATCAAACAATAGGAGAATATTCAATACTTACACAGGGTAAATTATGTAATGTAATTGCCCATAAAATTTCTTTAGAATTTTCTGGTGAATTAGCAGCATCTGTCAAAGAAATCAGAGATGATTTTCTTTTACACATGATTAATAACGATCAACATCCAAGACCTAATAACCAAGGATATGTAACATTTGGATTATCGGCAATTTATTTTCCTCGTGACACTATTATTCAAATAGCCTTAACAAAAGTCAGTTCAGAATTAATCAAATTCTGGTTAAATGGTAAAGGTCAAAGCCCTGATCCTATCAACTTACTTGAACAATTTTTGATTCAATATCACTGGCATAATGATTTAGTAAAACGAGATGGATTAACTAATAAATTAGCGGAGTCTGTAGAAGAATCTAACAAAACCTTTAGTAATAGTATCAAAATTTGGCAGAATAAATTATTAAAGTTAATCTCCGAATCTAAAAATAAAGATGATCGTGTAAATATTCGTCAACAGTTAGCGACAGAATTTTATAAACAATTTCGTATCGTGCAACCAGGAGAAACAGAAAGTATTCGTGGTTATTGGTTAACAAAATTGATACAGGCTGCTCCTAAAATCTTCAAAGAACTTAGCACGAATATTGATGATTATTTAATTAAGTTACTTACACCAATGGAGGCTAACTTTTCTATTAAAAATGGACGCAATTGGCTAGAAGCATTACAATATGAATTACATAAATATCAACGTGATTTGCAAGAATCAATAGCTGATTTGGGGGGAATGAAACGCCTAGAAGATGTAGAAAGGAAGTGGGATAATACTGACCAAATTATTGAAGAACTGGAAAATAGATTTATCCTGATTGGCAATTTAAAGAATAGTCAGTTTCAAGACGAATGTAAAAAAGCCACCCAAGAAGTTTGTAAACTAATTAGGCATAATTTTGATTTAACAGTTATACAAGAAACACTAAAAATCGTTAGTCAGTTACAAAAGCACGTTCAAGAAAAAGAAAAAGAAGTCGCTACTTTTAGTAGTTTAGTAGAAGACTTACAAAGTGCTTATGAAAAAGAGGAACGAGAATTAAAACAATTGAATTTTGACGAAATGAGTGGTGAGGCAATTTTTGATATAGAAGATATAGAACTTTGCTACCAAACAATGATACCAGAAAATGATGTTCGTCCTCAATTAGTCTTAGCAAGTTCAGCACTTACCGAAGAAACTGGTAGAGGAAAATCTTTAGCATTTTTCCTGAATATGGAACGCACTACTCACTCTCAGCTAAAACAAGAAATCGATCTAAAAATTGATAGTTTATTTGCTTTTCGAGGTAGCAATATTGTTACTTCTGTAATTAAACGCTTCATGCAAAAATACTCCTTAGCTGCGCGTTCAACTCGTTTAGCACAAATTATGCAGGAAGCTCAACCACTTTTGCGTTTAAATTTGAATGATCCTTATTTTCGAGATGAGGCTGCTAAAAGTAGTAAATTAGTGGGGTATAAAGATACAGATGAATTAGAAGTGAGACAGTTTAAAACTTTACTCACTCAAGATTTAGGAGTTTCAAGCAATGATTTAAAACCAATACAAGCAGATGATGAAATCTTAATTGTAAATGAATATGCAGGGTTTCCTTTAAGGTTAATTAGTAGTTTAGAACGAATGAGAAACCCATACTTACGAGAACAAAATTCTGGTACATCTTTTCTACATAATGACTCTCGCGCTTCCTTTCCTGATATAATTCCCCCAGATGCTAGAAGAATGGAAGAACTAGAGGATATTTTTTATCCTTGTTTAGCGTTGGAATTGTTGAAAGAAAATCAGAAAAATAAGGAATTAGAATTTAAACATTATGATTCTTTCCAAGATAGTTACTATACTGCTGCTGTCAGTGAAAATTGGATGGAAGCTTTGGAAGATTTAGCCAATAACCGCAATATGGCGGATACTTTGCAGAAGATTTTAGATGATACAATTTCTAAAATGCAAAATAATCCGAAATTATGGGAAAATGAATATCTACCTAAACTGCGTCAATTTCCAGATAAGCTGAAGCAAATACCCGAAGATAGTCAAAATTTTCCCTATATACAAAAAGTATATGTCTCACCAGACAATATTCAACCTACAGTTAAAGAGGGGGTGATAAATCGTTTTTGGAAGAAAATGGAGGGTAAATTGAGAAATCCAAATTCTCTTCCACCCACAGACAATAGAGGAAATCAAAAAGCTCTTATTGGTGAAATAGTTCCTAATTTTCCTACAGAGAATAATAATAATCAAAATCAAGAAAAATTACGTTCAGAATTAGCACGGTTAAAAGAATTATTCGATGATAACTTGATTCCTCAAGAATATTATGAAACCCAAATGCAAAAAGTAGTCGAAAAATATCTAACCTAATATAGTCTTTTTCTGGGTAGTTAATCACTACCCACTTTTAATAATCCTCCTGCACTACCAAAGGTCATTTTTATGCCACCACTACCACCTTACTTAATTCTTATCACTGTTATTCTGGTTATCATCCCCTCAATAGTTACTATTTTTCTTCGCATATCTCTTTACCGCTATTTGATAAAGTTGACTAATAAAGTCCAACGATTAATCAAAAGTGGAATAAGGGGAGAACAACCAAAAATAGTCGAAATATTAGAAGATAGATTTCACCAAGCTAGTCAACAATTAGAACAGGTAAATACAGGAGCATTAATAGATCAAATTTATAGTCAGGAAAAAATCTTTATATTTACCTGTGAACAAATAGATTATTTCTGTCGCATTCTCCCAAACTTACTGTTAGCATTTGGGTTAATCGGTACTTTTTCCGGTATCACCATTAATTTATCTACGCTAAGTCAAACTATTAATCAAACTAATCCTAATGATGTTAGTAATTTAGTTAATGAGTTAAAGAAACCATTAGAAGGAATGAGTATTGCATTTACTACCAGTTTAACAGGACTATTTTTCAGTGCTTTGTTAACAGTGGTCAATTTTATATTTAATGCGGGACTTGCAAAATATCGCTTAATTAGTTCTTTAGAAGATTATCTAGATAATATTTATCTTCCTGAAATCCAAGGTGATAACCGTCTTGATAAAATAGTTAATAAAATGGTATCCCAGCAAGATGTATTTTTAACAAATTTTGGAAAAACAGTGCGCGAAGCTGTGGAACAATCTATGGGAAAGGTAGCACAACAAATTGCTGACGGAAATCAAGAAACTACATATTTAGCTAGACAAGTTTATGAAAAATTTACAGATGCTGCTGGAACTATATCTCGTGCTGCTAATGAATTTGAAAATTCCATGTCAGAATTAAATGCAACATCTCAGATATTTAAACAGTCGGCTGAAACTTTTAATCAAAGTCAGTTTCCTCAACAACTATCAGCAGCTACAGCAGATTTAAGTAACACACAGAAAAAGTTTTCCCAGTCAGCAACGAGTTTATCTGAAACAAGTGAATTAATTATCAAAGCTTTAATTGAACTTGAGAATTGTAGTCAGGGTTTAATTAATTTAGGAGAAGATATCAAAGGTATTAATCAAACTTCTATTCAAGTATTAGAGTTACATCAAACTAATCAAAATTCTCTGAGTGAGATTATTCCTCAACTCCAGCAAGGAGCGAATAGTTATGAGCAAGCAGTTAATAAACTGGATAATTTAGATCAAAGAGTGGGAGATAAAGTTAATAATTTAGATGAATTAATAATAGCTATTAATCAGTTATTAGAAACTGTCAAAGCATATACATCAAAAGTTGATTCTAGCATCACCGATGTATCTAATCAAATAGATGGTAATAATAATCAAAAACATACATCAGAGGTTAATGTTACCATTGACAGTGTATCTAATCAAATAGATGGTAATAATAAAAAACTTCAAACTTTTGTTAGTAATTATTGAAAACTATGTTCTTCAAGAATGTAATAAAAATCTTTATGATACAAAAAGTTCAATTGTCAGACTTAAACAAGGACTTGAATAACTCAGTAAATTAGATTTATCCAAATATTTAAAAAGCATTTAACCTATGGCACGCCGTTCACGATATAATGAGTACAATGAATATCTAAATGTTTGGCAAGCATTTACCGATCTGATGTCTAATGCTTTTATGATATTAGTCTTATTTTTGTTTCTAACTATTATCATATCACAAATAACTAAAAAAACAACAGATACACCACCAATCATAGTTATCAAAGATCAAGGTGATTATAGATTTGCTTCTGGTAGTGCGGAAATTCCGCAAAAAATGTCAATTTATATATTGAGACAAATAGTACCGGAAATAGAAACTAGAACTAAACAATATGGGATTAATGTTGTAGAAATAATTGGACACACAGATGGACAAGCTAATGGTAAAGTAATCAGTAATTTAGATATAAATTTAGAAAATGTAGCTAGTGGTAACTTAAAAGTAGGGAAACTACAAGCTGGTTCTAATGCTGATTTGGGATTAATGCGGGCTTTGTCAGTTGTTACGGTACTGCGTGATATTCAGAAAAAACAAGGTAAACTATCTGGACTATCATTTCGTGCTTATTCTGCGGCACAATTAATATTACCAAGTGGACAATTTGCCGGGATAGCGCGGAAAGAGGATGTCACTCGACGACGAATTGAAATCCGATTTACACGCTTGGGAGAAGTCCAAGAAGTTCGATAAAAAATCATATTTTCTTTATTAAAATCTTGCCTTTCCTCTTTCCCTCTTATCATAAAATTTGAGACAGGAAGGAATAAAGCACCTGAAAAACAATCCCAAAAAACCAGTAAAAACTTTTTTCTTTCAATTGCAGCTTTGAGAAGTTCAGTAAAAAAGAGTGATAATAGAAAAAATTGACCCAGCCATTTCTGGTTTCCCAATCTAATCAGCCATGCAAAACCTCACTAGAATTACCCGCAACCCAGAAGTAATGGGCGGTAAACCCTGTATCCGGGGAATGCGTGTCACAGTTAGTTCCATCATTGGCTTAATGGCATCTGGACACATTGCAAATGATATCCTCAAGGCTTACCCCTACCTTGAAGAAGCAGATATCCATGAGGCTCTTGCCTATGCTGCATGGCGGGCTGAAGAAAATACTCAAAGCGAAGCTGCAACCCAAGAACTTTTAGCAATTCCTGGATTGCTAGAACGAGTTAAGCAAAATCAAACAACCCCTAAAACCGATTTCACAAACTGGAGAACCGTTAGACAGCAATTTCAGTCAGAATAGAATAGAATAGTGTGTTTGAAGTAAGCAGCATTCCTTTAAATAAAGATATGGATACTCTAACCAAAAACAGAGAGCAAATTATTGAGTCAATTAAGACATTGCCAGAAGATTCACTCACTGAACTCATCAATTTTGTTGATTACCTGCCCTATAAAGCAACTGAAAAACAATCCCAAAAAACCAGTAGAAATTTTTTGCTTTCAATAGCAGCTTTGGGAAATTCAGTAGAAAAGGATGTTTCTGAGCGAGATGAAGAAATTCTGGCCAATGAAGTTGATCCTATTCGCGGTTGGAGTTTACATCGAGATCGCTCTTCTAGGCTAAGTTAATGAAATTAAGGATAGAGAGTGGGAAACTCATTAACAAAGATAGTATTATTAAGGATTGTTTCACTGTGTAACCTTTCCTTAGCCTGTCAATATGTCAGAAAACCTAGCTTTAAACGATGTGCTGCCAAACGCTCACAATAGCCAGAATACTATCCGCATTCGGGGTGCTAGGCAGCATAATCTGAAAAATATTGATTTGGAATTGCCCCGCGATCGCCTGATTGTCTTTACTGGCGTTTCTGGTTCGGGTAAGTCTTCTTTGGCGTTCGATACCATTTTCGCTGAAGGTCAACGTCGTTATGTGGAATCCCTCAGCGCCTACGCTCGACAATTTCTAGGACAGTTGGATAAACCTGATGTGGAAGCCATTGAAGGTTTAAGTCCGGCAATTTCCATTGACCAAAAATCAACTTCCCATAATCCCCGTTCGACGGTGGGGACGGTGACGGAAATTTATGATTATCTGCGGTTGTTATATGGTCGGGCTGGTGAACCTCATTGTCCAATGTGCGATCGCTCTATTGCTCCCCAAACCATTGACCAGATGTGCGATCGCATCATGGAACTTCCCGACCGTACCCGCTTCCAAATTTTAGCCCCTGTAGTCCGGGGAAAAAAGGGAACTCACCGTAAATTAATTTCTGGTTTAGCCGCCCAAGGATTTGTCCGAATTAGGGTAAATGGAGAGGTGCGAGAGCTATCTGATTCCATCGAGTTAGATAAAAATAACACACATACTATAGAACTGGTTATTGACAGATTAGTTAAAAAAGATGGTATTCAAGAGCGTTTGGTAGATTCTCTGGCAACTTGTCTTAAGCAATCTAACGGAATTGCCACAATTGAGGTATTAAAAGAGACATCGGATAAGATAGCGCTGGAGCGGTCTGATAGTAAGTATATAACAACTGAGGCAGAAAATCAAGGTATTTCTGAACAAGAATTACCCACAGAAATGGTGTTTTCGGAAAACTTTGCTTGTCCCGAACATGGGGCGGTAATGGAAGAATTATCCCCCCGGTTGTTTTCTTTCAATTCCCCTTATGGCGCTTGTCCCCATTGTCACGGGATTGGGACTTTAAGAAGATTTTCCCCGGAATTGGTTGCACCTAACCCAGATTCGCCCATGTATGCAGCGATCGCACCTTGGTCAGAAAAGGAAAACTCCTATTATTTGGAATTGCTGTATGCTGTCGGCTTAAATTATGGCTTTGAATTACAAACTCAATGGGGTAAGTTAACACCGGAACAGCAAAAAGTTGTTTTGTATGGGGAAGAAAACAAGAAAACTACAGAAGAGAAAAAGCAAAGTTTCAAAGGTGTCATTCCCATTTTACAAAGACAGTATGAAGGGGGAACAGAGTTAGTTAAACAGAAATTAGAAGAATATTTAATTGATCAACCCTGCGAAGTTTGTGGCGGGAAAAGATTAAAACCTGAAGCCTTAGCAGTGAAATTGGGACAATATGGAATTTTAGATTTTACCAGCGTTTCCATTCGGGAATGTCGGGAAAGAATCGAAAAATTAAAATTGAGCGATCGCCAAACCCAAATAGCCGAATTAGTTCTCAGAGAAGTTAAAGCCAGATTACAATTTTTATTAGATGTTGGCTTAGATTACCTCACCTTAGATCGTCCCGCCATGACATTATCAGGTGGAGAAGCCCAACGCATTCGATTAGCCACACAAATCGGTTCAGGACTAACAGGAGTTCTTTACGTTTTAGACGAACCCAGCATTGGATTACATCAACGAGATAACGGACGATTACTCAAAACCTTAACCAAATTACGCGACTTAGGAAATACCTTAATCGTCGTCGAACATGACGAAGAAACTATCCGCGCCGCTAACTATATAGTTGATATTGGTCCCGGTGCCGGCATTCATGGTGGAAATATTATTTCCGAAGGCAGTTTAGAGAATTTATTAAATGCAGAAGAGTCTTTAACTGGTGCTTACCTATCAGGAAGAAGAGTCATCAATACTCCAGCTAAAAGAAGAGAAGGAAATGGCCGCGCCCTAACTATTAGAAATGCCCATCGCAACAACTTACAAAACATAGATGTAGAAATTCCCTTGGGAAAACTTGTCTCCGTCACAGGTGTTTCTGGTTCAGGAAAATCTACCTTAATTAACGAATTACTTTATCCATCCCTACAACATCATCTCCTCAAAAAAGCTCCTTTACCAAAAGATATAGATGAAATCAAAGGTTTAAATTGCGTTGATAAAGCCATTGTCATTGACCAATCACCCATAGGTAGAACTCCCCGTTCCAACCCCGCCACCTATACAGGAGTTTTTGATATCATTCGTGATGTCTTTTCCCAAACCGTAGAAGCCAAAACCAGAGGTTATAAACCTGGACAATTTTCTTTTAATGTTAAAGGTGGACGATGCGAAGCTTGTAGTGGACAAGGTGTAAACGTCATCGAAATGAACTTTTTACCTGATGTTTATGTGCAATGTGAAATTTGCAAAGGTGCGAGATATAACCGCGAAACTCTCCAAGTCAAATATAAAGATAAATCAATTTCTGATGTTTTGAATATGACCGTTGAAGAAGCATTAGATTTTTGTCAAAACATTCCCAAAGCCGTAACTAGATTACAAACATTATTTGATGTTGGTTTAGGTTATGTGCAATTAGGACAACCAGCAACAACCTTATCTGGTGGAGAAGCGCAACGGGTGAAATTAGCCACAGAATTATCTCGACGTGCCACAGGCAAAACACTTTATTTAATAGATGAACCAACCACAGGATTATCTTTTTATGATGTTCACAAATTGTTAGACGTTCTCCAAAGATTAGTAGATAAAGGCAATTCCATTTTAGTCATTGAACATAACTTAGATGTAATTCGTTGTTCTGATTGGGTCATAGATTTGGGACCAGAAGGCGGAGATAAAGGCGGAGAACTGATTGCTGCGGGAACGCCAGAAGAGGTGGCAAAAAATCCCCGTTCTTATACTGGTCAATATTTACAGCAGGTATTAGCACAATATCCAGCGGTGGAGTGATTTTTTATCATGCAAAGACGCAAAAAAAGAAAAGAAATAAGAAGTGAGGCTATAATATTAATGCACAATAAAAAAGTAACGAGTTATGAATAAGGAGAAACTCAATGAATGATCAGGAGTTAGAAATTCTCCTAAATAATATGGAATCAGATCGAGTGGAACGTAAGACTTCAATATCCGATAGAGGTAAACTTTGTGAAGTAATTTGTGCATTTGCTAACGATTTACCCAATCATCAAAAATCAGGAGTTTTATTTATTGGGGTTAATGATAATGGAACTTGTGCGAACCTGACCATAGATGATAAACTTCTGCTGACACTTTCAGGTATGCGGGATGATGGCAACATTTGTTTAAGCTAAAAACAGTTGAGACATGGATTTTTGTAAAATCACGAAAACCCCAGATTTGTAGGGGTTTAGCTAATGCTTTACCCCTACCCAGAGAATCAAGTAATTAAGTCGTGTTGAGTATACCTATGAAATTCTAAACATCAATTTCACTCAATTCACGAGTGATATAGTCAAAAGGCTCATCCACAAAAGCAGTATTAGCAACACCAGCAGCCGCTACCTGTTCCTTGACGATACCCTTCATAATTTGGATACCTTGAACAGTTGAACCAATGGGTACACCCAAAGAATTGTAAGTTTCCCGTAGTCCTTGTAATACACGCTCATCCAGAACATTCATATTACCAGCCACCAGTGCATAGGTAGCATAGCGCAGGTAATAGTCCATATCCCGTAAACAAGCAGCAAAGCGACGAGTTGTGTAAGCATTACCACCAGGACGAATTAATTCTGGTAGTTCTTCAAATAACTTTGCACCAGCTTGTTTAACAATTGCGGCTGCATTGGAATTAATTGCGGCTGCGGCTTGAACTCTAGCTGTTCCACTATCAAAGTATGATTTGAGACTATCAATGGCATTCCGGTCAAAATAACGTCCGGTTACGTCATAATTCTTAATTAAAGTTGTAACGGCATCACGCATTCTTTTTTCTCCCAATCATTTAGCTATCTATGATTTGATATTAATTTGGCTGCAATTACGCACCAACAAGATTCCGTGCCAATTCATATAAAATAGACCCTGGCACAAAAACTATCCATCTGCTATCTAAGGATTTTATGCCAAAGTTGACCCATGATCATGAATTTTCTAGTTTTGTACAAATTAAGAAAGAAAGGTTAACATAACCTGTAATCCAGACAATCTGTAACAAACACGACAAAATTAGGTCAAGTTAACTATTTACGATATTCCAGGTAGTGTGTGACAACTTGGGTTAGCGTAACAAAGTGAGGATGCTTGGGCAGACTCTGGGTTTATATTAGGTAATTGGCTACATCAGGAGTAAAGTAAAAATGACAACCCCAAAAGAAATCTTGAAAAAGATTCAAGACGAAAAAATTCAGATGATTGATCTGAAATTCATTGATACACTGGGAACTTGGCAACATTTGACCATGTACCAAGACCAGATTGATGAAAGTTCATTCTCTGATGGTGTTCCCTTCGATGGTTCTAGTATTCGGGGTTGGAAAGGCATCGAAGAATCTGACATGACAATGGTGCTTGATCCTAACACCGCTTGGATTGACCCTTTCATGAAAGAGCCAACCCTAAGTATCATTTGTAGTATTAAAGAACCTCGCACTGGTCAATGGTACAACCGTTGTCCTCGCGTTATTGCCCAAAAAGCGATCGATTATCTAGCTTCCACAGGACTTGGTGACACTGCTTTCTTTGGTCCTGAGGCTGAATTCTTCATTTTTGATGATGTTCGCTATGACCAAACCACCAACTCTGGTTACTACTACGTAGATTCCGTAGAAGGTCGTTGGAATACTGGTAGAGAAGAAGGCCCTAACCTGGGTTACAAAACCCGCGTTAAAGAAGGTTACTTCCCAGTTCCTCCCACTGACAGCTTTCAAGATATGCGGACAGAAATGCTGCTAACTATGAAAGAGTGTGGAGTACCTATTGAGAAGCAACACCATGAAGTTGCGACTGGTGGTCAGTGCGAACTTGGTTTCAAATTTGGTAAGTTGATTGAAGCCGCTGATTGGTTGATGACTTACAAGTATGTAATCAAGAACGTTGCCAGAAAATACGGCAAAACCGTCACCTTCATGCCAAAACCCATTTTTGGCGATAACGGTTCTGGTATGCACTGTCACCAATCTATTTGGAAAAATGGTCAACCTTTGTTTGCGGGTGACAAATACGCTGGTATGAGCGAAATGGGACTTTACTACATTGGTGGTATTCTCAAACACGCTCCAGCATTGTTGGCAATCACCAACCCCACCACCAACTCTTACAAACGCCTCGTACCTGGTTATGAAGCACCTGTAAACTTGGCTTATTCTCAAGGTAATCGTTCTGCTTCTGTACGGATTCCTCTTTCTGGAAATAACCCCAAAGCCAAGCGTTTAGAATTCCGTTGTCCAGACGCTACTTCTAATCCTTACTTGGCTTTTGCGGCAATGCTTTGTGCTGGTATTGATGGTATCAAAAACAAAATTCATCCTGGTGAACCCTTAGATAAGAATATCTATGAACTTTCTCCAGAGGAATTGTCTAAGATTCCTTCTACTCCTGGTTCTTTGGAGTTAGCTTTGGAAGCTTTGGAAAATGATCATGCTTTCTTAACTGAAAGTGGCGTTTTCTCTGAAGACTTTATCCAAAATTGGATTGATTACAAGGTTGCTAATGAAGTTAAGCAAATGCAATTGCGTCCACATCCTTATGAATTTTTCTTGTATTACGATTGCTAATTGCAATAAGTAGTAAAAGTAGTAAGAATTCAGGAGTCAGGAGTCAGGAGTCAGAATAATTGTAAAATTGCCAAATCAACAGATTTGAGATTTTCAGTAAAATTATCACTCTTGATAGTACAAGTCATATTTATCCCGACTTGGATCATTCTGTATTCTGAATCATTACGTAATTTTTTTAGCCACCCTTTCTAGGTGGCTTTTTTTCTGACAGTCAACTCATAGAAGCTTGGCTACGTCCATAAAGCGTTTGCGTAGCGGGGTCCATCTTGCCTTGAATGGGATTCCAGTAGTGAGACATTTCTTCATGCAAACCAAGTTCTTGTGCAGCCCGCATCAACATAGATTGTTGACGATTCTTAGCTTGCTGATGTTGACGTACCATTAACTGACGTGCTTTTTCTTGAATAGACATAACACTACGCTCCTTTTAAGTTTATTTAGTGATAGATAATCTTTTGTCCTTTCGCTTATTAAGCTAACAAAAATTCTGTAGCGTAAACTACAAAATGAAAAAAATGATATGAAAGTTTACAAAATTGGTCAGTTGTCAGTTGTTAATTGTCAGTCGCAAAAGAATATTTCTCTCCCCTACTCCCCCTACTCCCCCTACTCCCCCGCTATGGATAAATCAAAATCTTATAAGTTTCCGCCGTCGGGGCGATCGCTTGGTCTACGGCTTGTGGTAGATTTTCTAAGGGATAGCGATCGCTAATTAAGGCTTTGACATCAATGCGGCGATTAAATACAATGTCCGCAGATAGGCTTTGCAGGCGATAGGATGAGCTATAACTGCCCATTAAGTCTATTTCCCGACGGTAGAGAGTATTGGGGTTAATGGGGATGGTTAACTCGTCTGGGAACTCTGCAAAGAAGAGAATTTTTCCACCTTTGCGAGTACAGTCCAAAGCTTGAAAAAATGCTTTGTCACTGGGAACAGCTAACAAGGTGACATCAACACCCATTCCCCCAGTTAAAGCTTGAATTTTGGTAGATAAATCAGGGTCACGGGCATCAAAAGCTGCTTCTGCACCTACTTCCAGAGCCTTTTCAATTCTAGATGGTAAGAGGTCAGTAGCGATCGCTCTCCCGCCAAAATACTTCACCAACATCATAAACATTAACCCAATCGGACCTGCACCAGTAACTAACACAGTTTGTCCCGGTGCAATTTGGGCTTTTTTAACAGCCTTTAAACAGCAATTAGTCGGTTCAACAAAACTCGCCTCCTCAAAACTGATATCATCAGGAATCGGAATCAAGCCACCATTTTCCACAATATGTCCTGGAACTTTCACATACTCCGCAAAACCGCCTCCACTGGCGTTAAAACCCGCCGTAGTCGAGATATTTTTATAAACATCGCACATCGAAAAATTATCACTTAAACAGTAAGCGCAACGCATACATGGTATATGGTGCATCACCGCTACCCGTTGTCCTACAGTCCACCCTTTCACCTGCGAACCAACAGCCGCAATAGTTCCAGCAGTTTCATGTCCAAATATGCGTGGCGGTTCATACAAAGGATAACGAATCTTTTTAATATCGGACTGACACAAACCCACAACCCGCACCTGTACCAGCACTTCATCTGCTTCTAGTGTCGGAACTGGAACTTCTTCGTAGGATAATTGATTTACGCCTCTAAATACTTGTGCTTTCACGTTGGTTTTCCACTATTCAACGTTACTAGATTTAACATTTTGTGGTTGAATTTAGGTAATCAAGTTTCAGTCAGAGTTTTTAGTTGCTACCCAACCACCAACCCATAGTCCTGTATAAAATCTTAAAATATTGCCAAAACCAGCTTCCTGCAATAATTCCACTACTCTTATTTCTGAAATAGGAAAAACACCTTTTTTGATGGTTTCTAATGCTTCCATTCTTTTTTCTGGGTTTATTCCCATTTGTTCCCAAAAAACTTTAATTATGGAAATTATCTGTTCAAATTCATCAGTTTCTTTTTCACCATATATATCCACTAAAATAAAAGTTGCTAATGGTTTTAGCCGCTGGGAAATATTTTCAAGTAAAGCCAGTTTACTGCCATCATCTGGAAGAAAGTGCATTACTAAAATACAAGTTGCTGCGTCATATAAAAAAGTAGTATTTAATTCATGGGTATATCCTGCAAATAATTTGATTTGCTCAGATAATCCATGATGATCTATTTTATTCTGAGCGATAGAAAGCATATCATTCGATGGATCTACACCTAGCATCTGCCAGTGTGAATTACCTTTACCGAACTTGACTAACTCCATCCCACTACCAGCACCCACTATCAACAAATTAGCTTTTTCTGGTAAATTTGCGCCTAAAACAGATAATGCAAGATTGTGCATTACCTCATAACCAGGCAGAACCATCTGAATCATCGTGTCGTACTCATTAGTAGCAACTGGTGGGTTAGAGTCAAAATTTATAGTCTGCTCTAGCATTTGCTTTTATTGTTATGTGTATAAATCATAAATCTCATTAGTAAAATAACATTGTGCATCACAATTTAACTATTTCATTCACTCTTCGTAATCATACAGTCCCGCTGCTTCAGTTATTTCTATAAGTTCCTGTAAACATTTCCTCCGTTTTATATCTCGTTCTTGCTTATACTTCATTAAATCATCAAAACGAACACGGCGATGTGTTCCTACCCTAATACAAGGAATTTCACCCTGGTCTAATAACTTAATCAGGTAAGGACGGGAAACTTTGAGAATGTCTGCGGCTTTTTGTGTTGTTAGTTCTCTATCCTGAATAACTACAGATATTACTTTACCTAATGCCAGTGCATGAACAGCTTGATGTAAAATCTGATAAACCGATTCGGGAATGGGAATTTCTTGACCGTCTACTCCTACTAATTTTGGTTGAGAGCCTTCAAGCTGGAGTATACTTTCCAGATGCTTGATAGATGATTTTTCCAGTTCTTGAGCCATAACTGACTCTAAAGGAGGGTTTTGCTCAGTAATAGTCTTCATAATGAATATATATTTGATATCCATATCATATATTCTATATCCTCTAAACGCAATATCCGAAACGATGATTAGATGAAATATGCTTTATAAAGCGTTGTGACAAAGCAATAGATTCGGTTTATTTTTTGGACATTTTTATTGAGAAGCTATATAAAACTTTGTAAATTCTCATCACAATTTTACATATCTGTAACCTAAAATACAGATTAATTAATCATCTTAATTAGAAAAACCAGATAAAGAAATAATTATTTTTACCGAAAACATAACTGCAATTTTCAACCAAAATATACATCACAATAAAAATGGCAAAATGCCGTTATTTTCCCTTTCCAATGAGATATCATCAAAATAATTGGCAATAATATATCTTTCATACTTGTGAAGTTCCAGGTTAAATATAATTACTAATTGCTGTAGTCAAATCTAGGTTTATCTATATATTTTATCATGCAGATGCACCATATAGATTATGATCTGCTGTCTAAATCCCGATTGTTCAAATCCTCAAAATCCCGATCATCATAAAATTTGTCAAACTTGTCACACTCCGTTAGTGCCACTTTTGAGAAATCGGTTTCGTGTCCTCCGTGTTCTTTCTGATGAAGGCGGATTTGGCAGAACTTATATATCAGAAGATATTGATAAATTAAATGAATTATGTGTAGTTAAACAACTAGCACCAAAATTTCAAGGTACTTGGTCACAAAAAAAAGCAACTCAACTATTTGCAGAAGAAGCCAGACGACTGCAAGAATTAGGAGAACATCCCCAAATTCCCACACTTGTAGCTTATTTTCAGCAAGATAATTGTTTGTATTTAGTACAACAATTTATTGATGGTCAGAATTTATTTAATGAATTAAAATCTCGAAGAATTTATAAAGATTGGGATATTCAATCTATTTTATTAGATTTATTACCCATTATCAAATTTGTGCATCAACATGGAGTAATTCATCGTGATATTAAACCAGAAAATATTATTCGTCGAAAATCTGATGGGAGATTAACACTGATTGATTTTGGTTCTTCCAAACAATTAACCGCACAAGTACAGCGAAAAAATGGTACTTCTATTGGTTCACATGGTTATTCTCCCATTGAACAAATTAGAGATGGAAAAGCCTATCCCGCCAGTGATTTATTTAGTTTAGGTGCTACTTGTTTTCATCTATTAACAGGAGTTTCTCCTTTTCAATTATGGATGGAATATGGTTATGCTTGGGTAGAAAATTGGCAGCAGTATTTACGCTTTACTTTGAGTTCAGACTTATCAGAAATCATAGATAAATTACTCCAAAAAGAAATAGATAGTCGCTATCAATCTGCTGACGAAGTAATTAGAGATTTGATGAAAAAGCATACTCATATTCTACCAGCAGCAAATCATCAAATCATAAAATCAACTGCAAAAAAGGCTCAATCACAGTCATCCAAATATACTTGGGTCAGAAATTTAATTTTCATATCGGGGATAATTGTCTCTTTCGCATTAGCAGAATCGGGTTATCGAGAATTTCGTAAGTTAAAAACCAACTTTTCATTTAGTTGGAGTCAACCTCGCAATAGTCCACCAACCTCTGCAACATCAGAAAAAAAATTATCTTTAGTCAATACTTTCTTTGGACATAAAAGCAAAGTTTTGTCAGTAGTTATGAGTCCAAATGGCAAACTAATTATCAGCGGTGGTGATTGCGAAAAAAGTAATAATATTCAATGTGATAATCTTAAATTATGGGATGTCACTACAGGTAAAGAAATTACCAGTCTCAAGGGACATTCCCAAAATGTCAATGTAGTAGCTATCACTGCTAATGGTAAAACTTTAGTTAGTGCTGGTGATGATAAAACTATTAAGATTTGGAATTTACAAACAAATCAATTAATTCACACCTTAAAGAGTCATACAGATGCAATTCATAGTTTAGCTATTAGTAGTGATGGTAAAATTTTAGTTAGTGCTAGTGATGATAAAACTATCAAAGTTTGGAATTTAATCACAGGTAAACTAATTCGCACTTTAATTGGTCATAAATATTGGGTGCGTACTGTAGATATTAATTCTGATGGTGTTACCTTAGCAAGTGGTAGTTTTGATAAAACGATTAAATTATGGAATCTTAATCAAGAAGCACCAATTCAGAATTTAGCTACCAGTTCACAAACAGTTATAGCTGTGGCTTTTAGTCCTAACGGTAAAATTTTAGCAAGTTCCAGCCGCGATCGCGTAAGCGCTGACCGAAGGTATCGCACAATTAAATTATGGAATCTGCAAACCCTAAAAGAAATTCGGACTCTCATGGTAGAAGATAATAGTGTTAATACTATTGCTTTTAGTCTCGATGGTAAAATTTTAGCAAGCGCTGGACGAAATATTTCTGAAGAACAAATCTATCACACCATTAAACTCTGGAACGTAGCTACAGGAGAGGAAATGCTAACATTGACGGGACATAGTAATGCTGTTACTTCCCTTGCTTTTAGTGCTGACGGGAAGTTTCTAGTTAGTGGTGGTGAAGATAATTTAGTTAAAATTTGGCAGATTCCAGTCAATGATGACAAAAATTTTCCCCGTCGAGGGTTGGTACTTGATAAAACTAAATTTCGGTAGTTTGTGGGATTACAGATTATAACTCTACAACGTCCCCGATTCTAGTTGATCTAAATAGATGAAATCAGGAGACTTAACTCCAGCTTCTTGTCTAATTTTCACGAGTTTGGGAGATTCAAAAAACCGCTTTGCATCTTCTATAGATGTCCATGATGAAAAATGCACTATTTTATTGGGATTACTTTCGTACCTTAAAACCTGATATGCTATTTCTCCAGCTTCCTTGCGGATATCGGCTGCATTATCAAAAACCTTTTTCCATGCTTCATAGTCTTCAACTTCATGGATAATCAAGACATATTTCATGATTTTGTTTAATTGGTAGTGTTTCTTCTACCAAATAATACTATAAATTGCTTCCGTATCGAGCTAGATAAATCTGATGAGGTATCTGCAATTTATAGCCTCAGTATGCAATTCAAAGCATTTGTTGGGTTGCGCTGTCGCTTAACCCAACCTACGAAAAATATTTATATATTAAAGGTAAATCTCAGCCAAATTAATGCAGCTATTCAATTAATTCGAGAAAGTCATCGCTCATTGTTGTATATTGGGGGGGGGAGAGCGATGTCAAGACGCAAATACTAAAGCCTAATGGTAATTTTATGATTTTTTATTGTATTTACCTACCTGTATGATGTGATTGATATTGATATGTAACTCCAGATAATGCAGCTACGAAAACCCAAGAGAGAGTATTTAACCGGATATCAAAAGTGGTGACATCAACAGTATTAAATAGTATCCATCCGATAAAGGTGATAAGATAACTAAAGAAAATTAGGCGATTTTCTGGTTCTATATATCGAGATTTCCAAAGAATTTGACTGGCTGTAATTAATATCCAAATCAGTAACCCACAAAATAGCAAAGTAGTAATTAACCCCGTTTCCGCAGACAGCATTAGAAATAGATTATGGGGATGGTTGACATCAATTTGCATTTGGGTTTTATAAAGTCCCCCGAAACTGCGTAAACCTGAACCAGTGAAAGGATGTTGTTGAGTTAGATTCCAGGCAAATTCCCATTGAGTTTTTCGCATTAATCCCACTGGTCTATTAGGGAACATATCATCATTTAATCGCGCCCAAATACCGTAGGGAATAAAAAGGCGAAAAAATTGGGCAATAGGTGAAGGTGCAAAAGCTGCCAAGAAACAAAAACTAGTAATGGTGACAACAGCCGCAACAATTAATCGCCAACCTTTATATAAAGCGTAAGCTAAACAGGCGAAAATAGTGATTCCCCAACCATTACGAGAATTGGTTAAAATTAAGGCGATAAAGTTAGCACATACTGTAATTGTCAAGAAGATAATTAGGCGATTTTTTTGTTGGAGTTTGTGATAGTTTTCTAGCCATAACCCTAAACCCAAAATAAAAATAGTTACTAAATAAGCAGCTAAAGTATTGGGGTGCATGAAATTAGCAGTCATGCGTCCTGATAATGATTTTTCTGGTGCAACTGTCCAATCAAAAACAATCCATAAAAACTGAAATTGAAAATTCCAAGCGAGAAACAATTGACCAAAACCGATGATTAAAACAGGTACAGATCCAAACACCATGATCCAAGCAATTTGTCGTAATTGGGCGGGTGTTTGGATGAGAGGAGTGAGTCCGGTAAAAAAGAAAAAGAAGGGGATTAAGTTGAATAAACCTAAAACAGCATCGAGTTGACTAGAGGCGAATCCAGTGGTAATTAGGAGTAAGATACTCAAAATAGCAAATCCCTTGTGAATTGGGCGATCGCTAATGATATGGTATTGTTTACGCCAAGTTAGCAATGATGCCACAACGATAGAGATACCGCCTAAAAATGGACTCAGGGGGAAAGATATTAGTCCAAATTGTAGCCAATTCCAAGGGGTCTGTAAGCGGGGATTTGGATGATCAAAAGTTTTTTTTAAGCTATTTCCCAACATTCTGTACGGGTAAGACGAATTTGCGCGAGGGTGAAGACGGTAGGAATAATTCTGCCATAGTTTGTGGCGATCGCTCTCCAACCCAAATCAGCAAAAAACCAAGCCCACATCACAGGCCCTACCAACGCGAACGCACTACGAACCGCACCATAACGGGCTGCACTCATGGTCATACCTCGACGGGACATTTGTAAGGCTACATAGTTTTGAAACTGTTTGGTAGCTAATCCTGTACCTGTAATTGCTGCTTCTTTGGTCACTTGATAGGTAGCAAAATGAATAGCAAATTGACGGGCGATTTGTTGAAGCACAAAAGGTTGAATGACAGAAGTTACAGCCAAAGCACTACCACCTTTAAATATTAATCCTAAAGGATCACGTTGCAATGACAATGGTAATGGTTGTTTAAATTTTGTTTGTGATAATTGACCTTGGATATTAATAGTTAGTTGCTGTTTATCTGTTTTTGGCAACTTTTTCCAAACCTTTCCTAGTAGATGCAAAAATACTTCTGCTTCTAAATCAATTGTTGTTAAGTCTTGATAATAGTGAATTTTCAAATATTTGCATACTTGAATTAGGGCTTGTCTGTAAGTTACTTGATCAGTGCGTCCGCGTAATACAGTGATACCATCAGCCGCTAAAAACCGAAAACGATCTTCTATTGTATCTAACCAAGCTTGACGATCTTGGCTTTGCACTGTCATGGGTTCGGGTGTGTGAACATAATCTAAGGGGTTAAACTTGCGACTAAACAGAATAGCTGTCAAGTCCTGTAGTTCCTCTTCGGTGGCTAATTCCAATACCGCCCTGAGTTCTTCCAATTTCCCTTCCTCTCTTCTGTACCACGTAGTCTGTACCTTATTCTACTATCTTGTCAATCAAAAATTTTTGCTTCTACCGTTTCCTTCATGAAAGGAGAAGGAAGTCAAAAGAGGTAAATATATCGTTCCTGTTCCAAAAAATACCGCCATTACTACCGAAAAAGCAATCACCACCATCATCGAAACCGCCGATTTCGTCACCAATACCGGGAAAACCATCATCTCCAGAATTTGCTAAATCGCCACTATGATAATATATGTGGTATGTGTGGCGATCGCTAAAAAATCCTCTCAAAAATCCTAACTCATCACTAATCCTTTACTGGCTAACCATTCACTATTAAATATTCGTGACTGATAGCGAGAACCACTGTCACACAAAATAGTTACAATAGTATGTCCTGGACCCAATTGTTTCGCTAAAGCTACCGCCGCACCGACATTGATTCCCGTTGAACCACCCATTAATAAACCATCTTTTCTTAATAGTTGATAAACCACTCTCAAGGCTTCAGAATCATCAATTTGGATAGCATCATCAACAGGTGCGCCTTCCATATTAGCAGTAATCCGACTATTACCAATCCCCTCAGTAATCGAATTACCTTCGATTTTGATTTCCCCAGTTTTGATATAGCTATATAGTCCACTACCTAAAGGGTCAGCCACCACACATTTAACGCCCGGATTTTGTTCTTTCAGGTACATAGCCACACCAGCATAAGTACCACCCGTACCAGTGGATGCCACCCAGCCATCTATTTTACCATGAGTCTGTTGCCAAATCTCTCTACCTGTGGTTTCATAATGGGCAACACGATTAGCTAAATTATCAAATTGATTAGCCCAAATGGCATTTTCCATTTCTGCCGCAATTCTACCAGATAGTTTGACGTAATTATTCGGATCTTTGTACGGCACAGCAGGAACAGGACGAACTTCCGCACCCAAGGTGGTTAAAGCATCTATTTTTTCCTGGGATTGGGTATTGGGAATAAAAATCAAGCATTTATAACCTTTGACATTGCAGATATGCGCCAGCCCAATTCCCGTATTTCCCGCTGTTCCTTCTACTACTGTACCACCGGGTTTGAGGAGTCCTTTTTTTTCTGCATCTTCGATAATATACAGCGCAGCCCGATCTTTGACAGAACCACCGGGGTTCAGAAACTCGGCTTTGGCCAAGATTTCACAACCTGTTTCTTCGCTAAAACTGTTTAAACGAATTAATGGGGTGTTACCAATTGTACCAACAAATCCATTTTTGATATCCATTTTGTATCTACCTGAGTTTTTCTCAAATTTTGTTTTTGTTTCGCGCAGAGTCGCTAAGGAGCAAAGACGCAAAGGAAGAAATACATTAAAATTGCTATAATCTCAATTTTAGTGCGATCTTCTTCCAGACAATTTCCGAAAAGCAAGGACAAAAGATTGAATTTAAACTCAATTCAGCAATCTTCATATTACTTGGTTGTTTGACCTATGTCAGTTATCATACAATATATTAAATGATGTCATAAACGAGGTAGACATTAATGAAATCTCCCCATGAACACAATCAAGACATTCAACGTCAGGTGGAAAAGCGACTGCGAGAAATAGATGATCAAATCAATCCTGTTGATCAACCTGTTTATCAAACTCAGAAACATCAACCCGAACAAAAACCTTGGTTAAGAAAAGTAATTCTCGGTGGTAAATTTTTTGCTTTGGCTGTAGCGACTTTGGTTGCAGTTCGAGTAGCCTCAGTTTTAGCAGGAGTTGTGATTTTTGGGGCTTTGGCTTTTCTTGTTTATAAACTTTTCCTAGAATCCAAATTTAAGAATATTAAATAAAGTGTGATCATCATGAATTATCAAGTGGGAACTGACCAATTTATCAACGATTTAGAACGAGTTTCTCAAGTTCGTTCCGAAATTTCTATTTGTTTGAGTAAAATCGCCGATGTTATTAATCAAGCAGAATTGTCTGGAGATACTTCTTCTGGTAAGTTGAGTTTAGCAAGAGACATTGAAGACATTACAGCCGCTAGTAAGAATCTCAGAAATGGTGTATTTCGGCTGTTAGTTTTAGGGGATATGAAACGGGGTAAAAGTACGTTTCTTAATGCTTTAATTGGTGAAAATTTATTACCTAGTGATGTAAATCCCTGTACTGCGGTATTAACAATTTTACGATATGGACCAGAAAAGAAAGTTACCATTCATTTCAATGATGGCAAAAGTCCCCAACAGTTAGATTTTCAGAGTTTTAAATATAAATATACCATTGATCCGGCAGAAGCAAAGAAGTTAGAACAGGAGCAAAAACAAGCATTTCCTGATGTTGATTATGCTGTGGTTGAGTATCCTTTGACGTTACTAGAAAAGGGCATTGAAATTGTTGATAGTCCAGGTTTGAATGATACAGAAGCTCGCAATGAGTTATCTTTAGGCTATGTGAATAACTGTCATGCCATTTTATTTGTGATGCGGGCTTCTCAACCTTGTACTTTAGGTGAAAGACGGTATTTGGAGAATTATATCAAAGGACGGGGTTTATCGGTTTTCTTTTTAGTTAATGCTTGGGATCAGGTGAAAGAATCATTGATTGATCCTGATGATATGGAAGAATTAACCGCAGCAGAAACTCGACTCCGACAAGTATTTAAAGCTAATTTGGCGGAATATTGTTATGTAGATGGACAAGATATTTATGATGAAAGAGTGTTTGAACTTTCTTCCATTCAAGCCCTCCGACGCAGATTAAAAAATCCTCAAGCTGATTTAAGTAAAACAGGCTTTCCTGAGTTTATGGGGGCGTTAAATACCTTCTTGACTAGGGAAAGAGCGATCGCTCAATTACGTCAAGTCAGAACCCTCGCTAGACAAGCTGTCAACCATACCCTAGAAGCTATTAACAGACGCATTCCCTTACTAGATCAAGATGTAGATGAATTGAAAAAAAGAGTTGATTCCGTAGAACCCGAATTTACCAAACTCAATAGTATTCGTGATCAATTCCAAAAAGAAATTATCAATACCAGAGATAGTCAAGCGCGAGGAATTTCTGAATCTTTCCGCAGCTACGTTTTAAACTTAGGTAACACCTTTGAAAATGATTTCTTACGCTATCAACCAGATTTAAATTTGTTCGATTTCTTAAGTAGTGGAAAAAGAGACGCTTTTAACATCGCCCTTCAAAAAGCCTTTGAACAATATATCGCCGATAAATTCTCAGCTTGGACATTAACTGCGGAAAAAGACATGAACGCAGCATTTAGAGAACTATCTAATTCCGCAGCCCAATATGGTGCTTCCTACAATCAAGTTACCAATCAAATCACCGAAAAATTAACAGGACAAAAAGTTAACGTTAACACTCATGCTACCACAGAAGATGATAACTCTCCTGGTTGGGCAAAATGGGCAATGGGTTTATTATCTTTATCCAGAGGTAACTTAGCCGGTGTCGCTTTAGCTGGTGCTGGTTTTGATTGGAAAAACATCCTTTTAAACTACTTTACAGTTATTGGTGTCGGGGGAATGATTACAGCAGTAACAGGAATTTTCCTCGGACCAATAGGTTTTGCTTTATTAGGTTTGGGAGTAGGAATTTTACAAGCAGATCAAGCAAGAAAAGAATTAGTAAAAACTGCAAAAAAAGAATTAGTCAAATATCTTCCCCAAGTTGCAAACGAACAAGCCCCAATTGTTTACGATGCAGTCAAAGAATGTTTTAGCACTTACGAAAAAGAAGTAAGTCAGCGAATTAATGATGATATTAGTTCTCGCAAATCAGAACTAGATAATCTCCTCCAACAGAAGAAAACACGGGAAATTAACCGTGAAACTGAATTTAACCGCTTTAAAAACTTACAAGAAAACATCATTGAACAACTGCAAAAAATCGAAGCTGCTTACAGCAATTTGTTAGCTTATTACAGCTAATTAACAGTAGGTTGGGTTGACGCAAGGAAACCCAACACTAGATTTTTTTCACGCAGAGACGCTCCAGGCGCAAAGCCATGAGAAACAAGAGTATTACTAAGAAATATCATGCAGCAAAAATATCAAGGTTATAGTGAATTAACAGACGCTTTAAAATCCACCTGTAAAGTATTGAATTTAGACAAAAATTCCCAACTACATCAAGATGTAAATTCTATTTGTAATTATTTAGTTAATCCTAATTTTAAAATTGCCGTATTTGGACCATTTAATCATGGTAAATCAACATTACTCAATGCGATGTTGGGCGATCGCACCTTACCCATTGATTTAATTCCCACCACAGGTGCAGCAATTACCATTAAATATGGGACAACTGTTCGCACGCGAATTATGTTAGTAGATGGTACAGAAATTTATCGCAGCGGAACAGAAATTTTACAACAATTTGCGATTTTAGATGGAAATAGACAGATGCGAAAAGATGTTATATCTGTTGAAGTTTTTTGTCCCCATCCTTTTTTAGAAACAGGAATCGAATTTATTGATTTACCAGGAACTAATGATCGAGAAGCACAGGATAATTTAGTTAAAGATAGATTATTAGGGACAGATTTAGTTATTCAATTATTAGACGCGCGGAAACTCATGACATTAGGAGAAAGAGAAAATCTCCGCGATTGGTTATTAGATAGAAATATTAAAACAGTTATTTTTGTCGCCAATTTTCTCAATTTACTTGAACCAGAAGAACAAAAACAAGTCCACAATCGGTTACTATTTGTCGCTGAAAGTTTTCGCGCTGATTTACCTCCTGGTTTTAGTAATTTATATCGAGTTGATGCTTTACCTGCTTTACGCGCGAGATTAAAAGGTGATACAGCGCTTGCAAATAGTAGCGGTTTAGTTGCTTTTGAAACAGCTTTGCAAAATCTAGTCGGGATTTTACAGCAAAATTCTGGTAATGTGCGTTTACCAAGATTGCAAACTATATCTTCTCAATTACAAACTTTATTAGTTGATAAAATTGACAAATGTGATCAAGAGATTAAAATATTTGATCATAAAGAAAAATCTAAAATAGAAATTAAACAAAAAGCCCAAAATCTAATTTATCAAGGTTTTCAAACCAGTATTTATGAATTAGAAACTTGGTTATCTTTACCTAATTTAGTAACAAAATACCAAGGTGATATTGCGGTTGCACTTGCGGAAAATAATTTGCAATCTTGGCAAACAGGAACTTTTAAAAAAGATTTGACAGAATTACAAAATGCTGTAATGAAATGGCTATATCAAGCTTATGATTTTTTCAAATCAGAACGTCCAGAAGATTTAAAAATTCCCTTTCCCAATCCACCACAATTAACTTTACCAGAAAAACCAAATACTATTAATAGTAGTGATTTAACCGAACCTGGTTCTATTGCTGTAGGTAGTGGAATTGGTTGGTTATTAGGTGGTCCAGTGGGCGCTGCTGTAGTTGGGAGTATTTCTTATGTTTTAAGTAAAAATCTGCAACAAGATGCAAATTCTATTAAAGACTCTTATCATCAACAAGTTGCTAAAATTTGTATCGGTGCGGCTGAAAATTATTTATCTAGTTTTAGTAGTCAAGGTTTATCTATATTAGCTGCATATCAACAAAAAGCAGGAAAAGTAATTTATTTTGTAGAGACTCAAGAACCATTAGCGGTTACTCAGCAACGAGAAGATTTACAAAGATTGCAAAATCAATTTAATCAGTTATTAGCAGAGTTAACAAAGGCAAATATTAGCAGTAAATATCAACCTTATCAATATCAACCTAAACCGGAAAATCCTCAAATACCCAAACAACAAGTTTATACATATACACCTCCCAAACAAAATACGCCTCAAAATCCTCCACCCAAGGTAGAAACTCCACGTCAACAAGTTAATACTCCTCCACCTCCACCAAGTCAACCAGTTAATACCCCACCACCAAACCCCGCAGAATTAGAAGCCAAATTTCAAGCTTGGGAATTTGAACAAGAAATCGCAGAAATAAAAGCGAATATGAAATCATCTGGTGCAAGTCAAAAAGCCCAAACTTCACCAAAAAAACCAGCACAACAAGATAAAATTGCTAACGCTTATAGAGTTTTGGGATTACAATCTAGTGCTTCTTTTATAGAAGTGAAACAAGCTTATAGAACATTGGTAAAAAAATGGCATCCTGATTTGTTTGTGAATAAACCACAAATGCAAAAACAGGTGCAAGAGAAAATGAGGTTAGTAAATGAAGCTTACAATATTTTAAATGATCATCATAGTTAAAATTTATATTAACTTGAGTTTGGACTAACTGGCATTTAGAAGCATGGGGTGTCACATAGTATTATGACTTAATTTTCCTGGGAAGCAGAAGGTGAATCTATCCCTGAAGCAAGCACAATGCAAATTGCTTCTTAATATCAAAGGCACAAAAAAAGAGGTCTTTTTAGACCCCTTGCAAAATCAAAATAAAATAATGTTTGATTTATAGAAATTAAGACAAACCAGCATTAGTACCTTGTTTACCGGTTGCTAATTCCACTTTAACAATCTTGCCGCCCATTTTTTGAATCCGTTGTTGTTCACGGAACCAATTTTCATAAGGAACTAACTTAGTAAAGTAAGTATTTTGTAATTCGCGTTGGGTGCGAGTCCGAGATAGGCTAGGAACACAAGCAGTTACTTTAAATAGACGAGCCATTTTGTTTTAAATCTCCTGATATTGTTTGGGAAACTTTTTTATCTCAAATATCTTGAGTGAAAATCTTTAATTTATCTGTAAGGATTTAGCTATCAGTGGTCAGCTTTTTTAAATTTTATGCCAAAAATCGTATTTGATTACTTATCAATATATCAAATATTCTGACTCCTGACTCCTGACTGGTCACTGAGCGAAGCCGAAGTGCTGACTCCTTACAATTATTTTTTCCAAGGCTGGAAATCAACCATCAGCACCAGACTGATAACACTTACAATCAATTAGCAAGAGAACCTTCTAGCAATCATGATTGATCTCCAGACCTTAATAATGCCGCACCTACATCACTAAGTGCAAAGCTAACTCCTAGCTCAAGCCAGAGGAGATATAGTCGAAGTAAACGCCCATTTCTTTACCAGCGTCAGGACCAACCAAACTAGCGGTTACTTCCTTCATAGCACTGATAGCTTGAATTGTAGCTCCTACTGGTACTCCCAAGGAGTTGTAGGTTTCTTTCAAACCATTCAATACACGCTCATCCAAAATGGAAGCGTCGCCAGCCAACATAGCGTAGGTAGAATAACGCAAGTAGTAATCCAAGTCACGGATACAAGCTGCGTAACGACGGGTGGTGTACATATTACCACCGGGACGGGTGATGTCAGAGTACAACAAGGATTTAGCTACAGCTTCTTTAACGATCGCAGCAGCATTAGCACTGATGGTTGTAGCTGCACGAACGCGCAGTTCACCAGTAGCGAAGTAGCCTTTTAGCTTTTCGAGAGCAGCGGTATCAAGGTATTTACCTTGAACGTCTGAAGAATTGATAACGGAGGTAATTGCGTCTTGCATTGTTGTTTTTTCCTTATTTCCAACCTTATTGCTACAGTTTGAGTTTGAGCCGAGTTACAGCTAAAACTTACTGCATTGCACCAACAACGTAGTCGAAGTAAGAACCAGCTTCACCGGAGTCTTCAGCAGACAACAAGGTAGCAGCAACGTTCTTCATAGCGGCAACGCCACCAGCAACTGCATCAATGGGAGTACCCAAAGATTTGTACATTTCGCGTACACCAACGATACCGATTTCTTCGATGGCTGTAACATCACCAGAAACGATTCCGTAGGTAACGAGACGGAGGTAGTAGTCCAAGTCACGCAAGCAAGTAGCTGTCATTTCTTGACCGTAAGCGTTACCACCGGGGGAAACAACGTCAGGACGTTTTTGGAACAATTGGTCGCCAGCTTGCTTAACAATGCGCTCGCGGTTTTCGGTCAATACTTGAGCGATGCGGAGACGTTGTGCGCCACCTGCAACAAAACCTTTGATTCTATCTAATTCACCGGGGCTGAGGTAGCGAGCTTCCGCATCAGCATTCACGATGGCTTTCGTGACGATACTCATTAATGGATTCCTCCAAAACTAATGGAACCAGAATTTGATTAAACTGGTACGACTTTATGTGGTTGGCAGTGACTTGACAACTTGATTTACATTTTTAGCCAGATTGTCTGGATTTGGTGTAAACCAGGTGGAAAACTCAATTACCTCCCGCAAAATATTGTCCAGTATTATGTTGAGCATTTATTACTGCTCTTAATATTTTGTAACACTTATTTTCAGATTCACTCATTCTCAGGGAACAGGGAACAGGGAACAGGAAACAGTAAAAAGCCTGTGAAATCCAGATTAAATGGTATTTTCTGAATCATGAGGGAGAAGAAAGGAAGAATTATCTTTTGCCTCTTGCCTCTTACCTTCTTCCTGTCACCTGTCACCTGTTACCTGTCACCTATCACCTATCTATTAGGAAGACCACCTGTTAAAACAGAAGGAGATAAGCTAGACCAGGATTGTTTCACTAGGTCGGCTTCAGCTTGAACACTGCCTAAATAGTTACCTGCTGGTAAAGAGGGATAGCGTTTGTAGGGAACAACGTCTTCACCAAAGTAGCGAGCATACTCAGGACTGTTAACAATTGCCTCTACTGCTGCCCGTAAACCGCTATCAGCCAATAGTTTGTTATATTGACGGATTTCGCCTTGGGTAGCGGGTGCGCGTCCCAAGAGGTGACGGAATAGGAACTCAATTACCTTGGTGTTGGGATAGGGGGTGTAGAACCGTTTGCGATAGATTTCGGAACTGGCTAGTTCGAGAACAAATTCACGGACGGTAATTTCGCCGTTACGTAATTTGCTATCTAAGTCAGAACGGCGGAAATAAGCAGGTACTTGACCGCTAAATACGTCCATGACTTGGACATAGATAGCATTGATTACCTGATTGGTTTCTGGGGAATTTGTGCCAGTGGTAGCACGGTAAATCCGGGCTGGTTTGCGACGGCTTGTACCGACACCAACTTCTACAGATTGACCACGACCATCGTTGAAAGAACGACCCAACTCAATAAACAAGGGTTTAGTCTTGTCCATTTTCTTGGCTTGGGCTGCTAAATCTGCGATCGCCTTCGCTAGAATTGGTGTATTCTCAGTTTTAATCCGAGGCTTCACAGTCTCAAAACTAGGAACAACCAAATCATCATTTTGCTTGGTTAATTGGTTGTAAAGCTTCTCTGTATTGGGGAAATTAGCCGCAGGTAAAGTGGGGAAGCGACGGAAAGGAACGGTATCTTCACCAAACACCTGACCATATTCAGCACTTTCAACCATCGCGCTAATAAAGGCACGAATCCCTTGAGTAGCCAGGATTTGGTTATATTTACGAATTTCCGCTTGGTCAACAGGAGCGCGACCCAAGAAATGCTTAGTACCCAACTCAATTACTTTTGTATTGGGGTAAGGTGTGTAGAACTCCTTCAGGTACAGGCTAGAGTAACCCAAACCTTGAATAAATTCCCTAACGGTAATTTCACCATTTACCAACTTACTTTCGAGAACCGTGAACTCGTTCTTAGAGATGTAAGGAGCAATATCTCGCTCGAAAATCTGCCGATAAGCGCCGCTAATCACAATTTCCGCCGCAACCTTGTCATTCTTAACTGCTGTCAGTTTGAAGACCTTGGTTTGCTCACGTTGCTTAGTAACACCTTGGTTAATGCGGAAATCAATATCTGGTTCAGTCCGCATTTCTGTGACTGCACCCAATTCCACAAAGCGAGGAGTTTCTTGTTTTTCAACATTTGCCACATCCTCGCGGATAGTTCCCACACGCAATTGACGTAAGGACACACCCGCAGGAGTTAGATAGCGCTCGTAAGGAACAGTATCTTCATTAAATGCTTGGCTGTATTCATCACTGTCAAGAATGGCATCAACGACCGCATAGAAGCCCTTCTTAGCTGCAATATCAAAATACTTGTTGTTCTCTTCCCGACCATAGGTAGGACGACCTAATAAGCGACGGTGAATATATTCAATCGCTTTACAAACATAGAGAGAAGTCCAGTACATCTTGCGGAATAAATCCGACTTCGCCAACATCCGCACAAACTCGCGGACAGTGATATCGCCGTTTTCCAGCTTAATTTCTGCAACCTTCAGGCGTTGACCTTCGTAAACATCACGACCGAAAACTTGCAGGTAACAAGCCTTAATTACCGCTTGGGTAGAACTTTCGGAGAACTTGACACTTACACCAGTAGGAGCTTTTCTGCCAATAGTTCCAGGTAACTGGTCTAACTTAAATACCTTAGCACCCAAAGTACCAGGAGCAACACCACGCGCACCAGGATTACTCAGTTGGTTATTGATACCAGGCCCTTGGTGAATCAAGATCCGACGGGTATCCTTACTGAATGGTGCAGGACTGCTGCTGGGGTTGCGAGTTTCTTTCGGGAAAATCGCCCCAAATTGGATTTCCAAGGGGTCATTACCAGAACCGTAGGGATGTTGGTCAGGTAATGGTTGTTCGTAAGCCGCAAAAGTTGTAATAAACTGAGGAACTTTGCGGAAAGGCGCACTGTATTTAAACAGGTCTTGCTGTTGTCCCCAGTTACGACATTCTTGGGCTTCTTGACCCAGACCGCGAATGTAGGGAACTGTTTCTTCGCCAAAGTAATCGCTGTATTCGGTAGAATCTACCAAAGCATCAACTAAACCTGCCAAACCTTTGAGTGAGACAATGGCAAAGTATTTTTGCACTTCTTCACGGCTACTTGGACCCCGTCCTAAAATGTGACGGAACGCCAATTCAATCACCCGGCTGTTAATAAAAGGCTGATAAAACTGTTTTTGGTAAAGGGGAGATTTAGCAAGACGACGAATGAACTCCTTCATGGAGATGTCGCCATTTTTAACTTTAGATTCCAAGTCAGAAATAGACAAGCTATAAGCACGGGTAATATCGCGCTCAAATACTTGACGATAAGCAGCTTTGATAATTTCAGTCTTCTCGCTAGAAGACAAACCGGGCTTCATGGCGTATTTAGGACGACGTTCTGCTGCGACAGCGTAAATTTGCGGCAGTTGTAGCCCTTGTTGGTCGCCGGAAGGACGTTGACGGACTTTAGCTGAAGGTGTAGGGGCTTTAAATTCTGTCAGCAACACATCCATGTACTGAGTCACAATTTCTGTAGCTGCGGCATCTTTACGGAAAAAGGATAAAGAAGCAGCTTTGATTTCTTGTAAAGCAACGATGGTTGCTTCCCCAGAACAAGCATTTTCAATAATTTCCCGTAAACCTCTGGTATTGACAGAGATGATGTTGGGGTCGCCAGCCACAATCGAGTATGTCGCATAGCGTAAGAACCAGGACAAATCCCGTAAACTCTTGGCCATGTTGCTAGGCCCATAACGAGCGACGTTAATGGGTCTAAAGCCTGGAGGTGTTGGTCCACCAGCAGAAGTATTGAAGATAGAACGCAGGTTTTCAAAGAAACCACCACGACTTTCAACGTAGGTGACTGTTCCTAGTTTCATGCCCTCTTGGACATTAGCACCTGCGCCAACCATCGCCAATTCTCGTTCTTGGGGCTTTTCTAAGAAGGCCATTGGTGAACCACCAATGAAAATCCGGTTAGCCGCACGAGAAACGATAATCTCGGAATTGTCGGTCAAAATCTTGGCAATTTCTAACCGCTTTGCACCGGAGGCAAAATAGCTGCTAAGTTCACTGAGTTCACCTCTTCCCAAAAAGCGGTCTTGTTGTTCCGCTTGGGAAATGGTAGAGACAGGTAAGGTTTGATATAGTTGCGGACGCGCAACTGAGCTTCCACCGCTTGCCTTAACACTCATTGGTTCTTTAAGACTCCTATCATAACTGTTTATATGTTAAGCCTGAGTTATTTATTTTAAGGCTTGACATTTGTGCGTATCTATGTATGTTACGCCTATAAAACTCCAGTAAATTAACTGGGTCAATTTTTAGATTAGAACGTTTTGCGTTTACGCTGTTGGTTTATTAAGAAGTATGTCGAATCTGTAATCTAAATTTGATATCCAAGAAGATACATACTTCGATTTTCTTGGCTGAACACAGATTTTATCCCAAATTCTGCACCAATTTAATTCTTAAACTTATTTATAAAGCCAGAAATAGACGGTGGGCAAAAATGAGAAAGATTATGTTGATAACAGGTTGATAAATGCCTATCTTGTTTTTACTACTATCAGCCTTAAATTACTAGGATTTACGCATTGACAAGATTCTCCAAATATGTAACGTGAATTTTATCCCTTGTAGGGTGCGTCAGATAGAGGAAATCTGTTTTTTTGTCAAAATATCGTGTCTGACGCACCCTACTCAATAGGTTATTCCCAAAGCCGAAAACGACGCAATTTCGTTCATTCATATCATGGCAAGTTTGTACAGTGCGTAAGTCCTAATTACTTAAAATTAAGATAAATAAGTGAAAATACGACTCAATATATGGTGTTCGTGGTTAATCCTATCTTAACCTCAGTAATTCTCATTTTGAAAAAGATAGAGTATTGACCCCGACTTTGGAATTCAGAATATAGTACAAGATAACTAGTTTTTATCCATTGCCTCTCGCTAAGAAAACAGCCCGGTTGAGAAATAAGTACAAATACTCAATAAACTAGAGGGATTACCTGACAACGAACCGGGAAAATCCAGTTCATTACCCCGTTAGGGTTTTTGAATAGGGAATTCAAGGGAAATAAAAATTTAAGTAAGTAGGTGAACACAATAAAACCAATCTGTGTAAAGAAAAGTAAAATCGCCTAAACCCTCTTCACTCTTGCCTCTTGCATGAGTGCCTCTTGCCTTGCCATAACGACAATTTTTAACGCCCACCTACTTAGTGGTAAGTATGTAGTGATAATAAATTCTCCTCTGGATAATTGTTACATACACCCACAGGATGAATTATACAACTTTTTTATTTAGTGTCTAGAAGATTAATATTATCTAGCTGGCTTATGCTTGGCTAATTTAAACGCTGATAATAAGAGAATTGTCCCTAAAATTAAATACAGTAAAGAACTGGATACATAATTCAACAAATTGCTGCCAATAAAAGCACCAAGAATTGAACCAGAAGCCATAAAAACAATAAATTTTTGCTCTGATTTAACTTCCTGTAATCGTTGCTGACTTCTGAACTTAAATAAACCCATCATAATAGTAGGAATGCTAATTGCTAAACTCAAACTTCCTGCCAATTTGATGTCAACTGCAAATAACAAAATTACCGTGGGGATAATCAACTCACCACCGGCTACACCAAGCATACTACTAAATATGCCAATCACAATACCTGCCACAAATCCAATACTGATTCTCAACAAACTTGGCAATTGTAAACTACCAACACTAAATATAAAATTATGCCCAATTAGCACAAAACTTAATAAAACCAGAAAAATCACAACAACACGATTTAAAATTCGTTCATTAATTCGCGTAGCGTAAGAAACCCCAATATAAGAACCAATCAAAGATCCTGCTAAAATATTGATGATGATGGCAAAGTGAGCAACAACATTTTCAATACCAATGACACCACTACGAAAAACAAACGAGCAGGTAACAGTAACTAAACTAACAATGAGATTGATAATAATTGCCGGAAGAGTGCGATAATTAAAAATGCTAATTAGTACAGGTAACCGAAACTCTGCACCCCCCAAACCGATTAACCCACCAAGAACTCCCACCAAAGCACCCCAAGTAAACGCCCAAATACTTCGCATCCCTATCTCCAAACTCACACTGTAAAAGCGGCATAATGAACACATCTACCACATCCCCGATTCGCTTAGATTTTTACTATCAGCAAATCAAGACAATTATTTTAGCGCGTCAAAACCCGATTACTGGGTTATTACCGGCGAGTACCGCTATTACTGCTCATGGTGATTATACAGATGCCTGGGTGCGAGATAATGTGTATAGTATTTTAGCCGTTTGGGGTTTAGCTTTAGCCTATCGCAAATTAGATCATGATGATGGACGCACCTATGAGTTAGAACATAGTGTGGTTAAATTAATGCGGGGTCTGTTGTTTTCTATGATGCGACAATCCCATAAAGTTGAAAAATTTAAACATACACAATCTTTATTAGATGGACTTCATGCCAAGTACAATACAGCTACAGGTGATATAGTCGTCGGTGATGATGAATGGGGACATTTGCAACTTGATGCGACATCTATATTTTTATTGATGTTGGCGCAAATGACCGCCAGTGGATTATCAATTATTTTTACATTGGATGAAGTGAACTTTGTCCAAAACCTAGTTTATTATATTGGTCGAGCTTACCGCACACCAGATTTTGGGATTTGGGAACGGGGGAATAAAATTAATCATGGTAGTGCAGAATTAAATGCTAGTTCCTTGGGAATGGCTAAAGCAGCTTTAGAATCTATAAATGGATTAAACTTATTTGGTGTTCATGGTAGTCAAGCATCAGTAATTCATGTTTTACCAGATGAAATTGCTAGAGCCAGAATTACTTTAGAATCATTATTACCCAGAGAATCAGGTTCTAAAGAAGTTGATGCGGCGTTATTAAGTATTATTAGTTATCCCGCTTTTGCGGTGAAAGATGAAGCATTGCGAGAGCGCACCTTTAATGAAATTATTAATAAACTTGAGGGAAAATATGGTTGTAAACGGTTTTTGCGAGATGGACATCAAACCGTTTTAGAAGACACCGAACGCCTTCACTATGAACCTGGTGAACTTAAACAATTTGAACATATTGAATGTGAATGGCCATTATTTTTCACTTATTTAGTTCTTGATGGATTATTTCGCGGTGAACAAGCACAAGTTGAAAAATATCAGCAACTTTTACAATCATTGTTGGTAGAACAAAATAGGTTACAGCTATTACCAGAAATTTATTATGTTTCTGAAGAAAATATAGAAGCTGAGAAATTAAATCCTCAGTCTCAGTTAAGATTACCAAATGAAAATATTCCTTTAGTTTGGGCGCAAAGCTTATATTATTTGGGTGAAATGTTAAGCGAAGACTTAATCTCTTTAGGTGATATTGATCCTTTAGGAAGACATTTAAACGTCGGAAAAAAGCGTAGTGCTTTAGTTCAAATTGCTTTAATAGCAGAAGATGAAGCTCTACAAACGCAATTAGAAGTATATGGAATTGAAACCCAAACTCCTACCCAAGTTGCACCAATTCAAATTAGAAAATCTGAAGAACTTTCCCAAATTTATACGCAAATTGGCAGAAATGATCAATTGGGTTTAACGGGTCGTCCGCTGCGAAGATTGAGAAGTTTGACCATATCAAGATTCTTTCGGATTCGAGAGCAAACAGTTGTCTTTTTACCATCATTTCTAGATTCTCAACAGTTTTATTTAACTCTTGATTATCATTTTTTGGTAGATCAAATTAGGGGGGAATTGGCTTATATTCAAAAATATTGGAGTGATTTAGGTCGGCCGACTTTGACTTTAATGATTACTCGAACTATGTTAGAAACTGGTTCGGAAGCATTATTAGAATTAATGCAAGAACTCAAAGATGGTATTTGTAACGGAGTCCAGGTAAAATTAGGAAAACTCAATCAATTAATGCTGACAGCCGCATTGCAAAGAATTGATTTTTTGTCAGATGCACAATTTTCTCAGTCAGCAGTTGCAAATAGAGGTATTCGTTGTTATTACCTGACTTCTCATTTAGAAAAAAGTTGGTCTTTGGGACATACCCAAGAATTCCAAATGGAATGCGAAACTAACTTAGATTCATTATTAGACTATTTGCGCTCATCAGAAAATATTTATGAGCAAATTGAATTACTGCAAACTTTAACTCGGTTACAGGGTTTAGAATTTGATACGGGCTATGCGGGTCCTACCCATGCTGTCACTGTAGCCGATTTACTTGATGAAGTTTATACTAAAGCCGGGGATTTAGGGCTGTGGGCGGTGGTGCGACGGGCTGCGGGTTTACGCCAAATGCTGGATATTGGCTTATCAGACGCGATAACGAGTATTTTGGTTCAAGGTAAGCAAATTGCAGTTGGGAGGGCTTATAGTCAAGCTTCTTTGATAGTTGTTCCTATATCTGGAAGTGAGATTACTGAGAAAATTAATAACTTCTGTCGTGAGGATATTCGAGATAGAGTTTTAACCCAAGAAATATTAATTTATCTCGGTGTCTTAATCAAGTCAGAACCAGAATTATTTCGCGGATTTCTGACATTAAGAGTCGGTTATTTGATTCTTTTAATTACTAGCGACATAGCCAAAGAATTCATCCTCACCCAAGATGAAGCTTATGAAAGATTAATGCAATTATCACCTTTTGAAGTGAAAATTCGTTTGCGTCAAGTGTTAACTGGATATAGTGGCGTGAGTAGTTTATTACGTCAACAGGAATCATTGCACGTTAAACAAAAAGAAAGTGATATTGCTTGGGTTGTCCAACCTGTAATTAGTGAAGCAGCAGAAGTTCCTCCTGATGGTTGGCGGAGATTTCGTCAAGCAGAAGGGGCATTAAATCGTGTACCTAAAGACTTTTTTAAACAAGTTTGGCTATTAATGCAGCATTGCAAAGGTCTAGTAATTGGCGATAAATTAGAACGACGGAATCGGTTAGAAAGTGAAATTATGCTATCGGAAATGACAGCAGGAGAAAGGAATTTTGCTTTATTAGTTGAACATTTACTGAATAAAATTGAAGCTCCAGAATATCGCCAAGTTAATGTAGAAGCCTTGATGGAATTGGCTAAAATTGTGGCTAATAACCCTAAATTGCAAATTGAGGAATATATAGTTTTGGATGTGTTAATCGGTCACGCAGTCCGGTTAGCGTGGTTAGAAACTCATCCCCATCGCCAGGATAATTATGATGAAGATAAAACCAGTGCATGGCCATCATTTTATAATAGCTCTCCTCAAGATAGTGCTAATTATATTTTGAAAGCGTTCAGGTTCTTGACTGAGTTTGTTGAAGATGTTTAAACTCAAGGTTTTTTCAGCATCTTTCACGTAAAATAAGGAACACTTCGACAAGCTCAGTGCATCGCAGGGAACAGAAAAATCAATTGTGTAGTTAATTAATTCTGTTCCGCTGCTTATTGCTATGTCTATCAGTTTAGTCTACTTTGGCATACACCAACAAGTTCTTGTATTCTTCAATTTTGTGCATTTTTCCCTGTTTTACAAATGATTCAATTATTGGTTGAGCATGACCCCAGCCAATTGATTTTGTATAGAAGAGAATTTTGCCATTGGGATTCAGTTTACTCA
The DNA here is from genome assembly GCF_009711935.1 of Dolichospermum sp. UHCC 0259. Lineage (GTDB taxonomy): Bacteria > Cyanobacteriota > Cyanobacteriia > Cyanobacteriales > Nostocaceae > Dolichospermum. Next base: position 49,216 of record NZ_VIKX01000322.1, read on the forward strand.
GAAACATAGCTAGAAGAGATTCTTCATTATGATGCAAAAAAGGTGCTTCTTCAGGCATATAAAATTCGCCTAGATGAAACAGAGAAATTACATCGAGCATGGGTAAAGAACGGTCTGTCAAGGTGTATATATCTGTACAAAGAACTTTGTAATACTTGAAAAGTAGACGATCTTTAAGAGATAATCGGATATATTCTTGATGTTCTGGTGCAGAAGCGGTAATCCCAATAATTTCATTTGGTTGAGAAAATTTCTGATTTTCCAATCCTAGAATATGATGAGAACCTGTGCCAAAATGGAAGATAGTTTGATCTTGAATATTATGCTTTTGTAAATATTCAACTAATTCAAGATCACATGGACAACGTTCTGGTTGTAATTCCCAAGATGATTTTTCGCGGTAGTAATCAGCGCCAACCCATTGTGGTAAAACTGGGCGAGAAAAACTCAAAAAATAGTAAAGTCTTGCTAAGTGGCGATTTGTAAAAACTATGCCCCGAACGGTTTGTCTAATATTAGTAACCATGAATTAATAAACCTCAATAGTTTGGAAAAGATGTTTTTGATATGTTGGATAAAAGGCGTACTCAGTGAGGATGCTACAAATATTCATCAGCAAAACTACAATAAAGCTATATAAAGTTGGCCCAATTCATTCAAATTTATTGAGCCAAGTAAATTGACATCCTGGATTATTTTTGTAATTGTTGTGCTTGATGGCAACAGACAAATGATTACTGATGATTTACTTGAGGCTTGAGTTATCCTATATGGATAAAATTCATCAAAATCCCTGAAAACCTGCTCTATCTGATTACCCAAAAAAATACTGGGTGCTGAGTTTCTAGAACTTAGGCAAGTCTAACATAGGAAAAATAAAGCTAACATCAAGTACAGATGAAAGTTTAATTAACTTTTGCTATGGCGGTGATCACGCTTGATGCAATATATAGTAAAAACCTGTTGTGGACGGAGTTACTATAATTGAGGGCGGGGTTTCCCCGCCCCTACGGAATATTCTCAAATTTTGCTAATTTAAGCTTCAATGACGACGCGCAAGTTACCGCGTTTTTTAGCAACTCGACAAGCGGTAGTGCTACCAACTCGTTCAAATTCTAAATCTAAAATTGTGCCACCAATACGCAAGTTATGAAAAGATAAATTGTTAATTGATTCTGGCAAGGCTGGGTCAATAATTCGCAAACAATTATTCTGTGCGTCTGGGACTAAATTCACCATCATTTGCAAGAGTTGAAAAATGCTACCTGTAGCCCAGGCTTGGGGAGTGCAAGCAACGGGATACTGGACGGGAGCATTATCACCGTTCATTTCATAACCACAAAATAGTTCTGGGGGGCGTTGATAGGGTTGCTGGGAGGTCATGTTGAATAACCCTTGAAATAGTTCCAGCGATTGATCAATTAAACCGAGCGATCGCAATCCCATTGCAATCATAGAATTATCATGAGGCCAAACTGAACCAGTATGATAACCCATTGGATTATAAGCTGGTGACAAGCTACTTAAAGTTCTAATTCCCCAACCATTGAACATATCCGCCGCCCGCAGTCTTTCCGCCACACTATAGGCTTTTGCAGAGGTAAATATCCCCAAATTTAAACACTGGCCAGGATTAGAACTAATACTATCTACTGGTTTACCTTCTCCATCTAAAGCTAAAGCACAGAAATCTTCATCTTCTAACCAAAAATCTTGGTTAAACTTAGCCCTGAGTTGTCTAGCCTCTTTTTGCCAAAGTTCTTCTAAATCTGGACGTTGTTGAATTTTGGCAATTTCTGCAAGCCGGTTTTTTGCTGAATAGACATAAGCTTGCACCTCACACAGAGAAATAGGCCCTGTGGCTAATTCCCCTTTGCGGTTGACAATACAATCACCAGAATCTTTCCAACCTTGGTTAATTAAACCACCTTTAGATTTACGAGCATAGCTGAGATAACCCGTTTCTTGGATTTGACGATCAATCCAACCCATAGCCGCCAAAGCATTTGGCCACAGTGCTTCTAAGGTTTCTTGATCATGAGTCCAACTGTAATATTCAGCATACAACATTAACCACAGCGGCGTAGCATCCACCGTCCCATAGTAGGGTGTGTGGGGAATTTCTTGACATCTAGCCATTTCTCCCAACCGCAGTTCGTGTAATATCTTGCCCGGTTCTTCTTCTCGCCAAATATTATCCGCTTGACCTTGATATTCTGCCAATAGTAGCAAGGTTTCTTTGGCAATTTTGGAATTCAACATCAAGGTTTGGGACGCAGTAATGATGGAATCTCGACCAAACAAAGTGGAAAACCAAGGAACTCCAGCAGAAACAGTTTTATGTTTGCCAAAGGACTGAAGCAACAAATATATATCTTGTTCAGCCCGCGAAATGACGCGATTAAAAAGACTTCTATCTGAGCTAATGCGAGTAATTTGCTGCAACCAATTTTGCTCCTCCATTAATTCAGCGGCTTTTGCCTGTGCTAAAGTAGAGGCAGCACTGATAGTAGAACTAGGTTGGTTATCAGTGAACATATTTAGCCGATAACCTAACTTCTTAGTTTCATGAGCTGCCAATTCTATCCGCCAAACTGCCGTAGAACCGTGAAAACGAGTTGGTTGCAAATGCTGAAATTGAATTAGAGACTCCATAATCGAACCATCTAAACCCTGATATGCTAGGGTAAGAGATTCTTCTTTGTATGATTGAGGAGACACAGGTGCAACATGATCAGATGTTAATTCATTTAAATGTAAAAGTCTTCCCCGTTTTTGGCGATGATGACCTCTAACTTCAAATAAATCCACAAAATCAGCATCAAAACTCAGACTCAGTTCAAAAACAATGCTGGTAGTGTTGTAGTTAGCAACTTCTATTTCTTCAAATAATGCGCCATTGAGAACCAATTCTCGACGAATACCCACAGTATCGGCCTTAAAAAGATTCTCTAAATCAGGATTGGTACATAAAACCGAGAGAGCAAATCCCTTGTCAGCATTACTACTCAGTAATATAGGCGATCGCCCTTCAATCTGTAACTCCAAACGACTCAAAAACCTTGTATCACGGCAAAACATCCCCATACTAGGAGTGCTACCATAAAGGTAACAATCGGAAATATTCCCCATCGTATCTGTCACCAGGAATAAATCATCATCTTTAACTGTAATGGTTGGCTGTGGTCTTTGACTGACAACACAAGGCCATTCGGAAATCTCTTTTTGGTCTGCGGGGGTAAAAGTTCTGTTGTCGAGGACAATTGTTTCTGGAATCATCAATGTATCCGGTGTCATTAGCCAAAGTTACCTATACAGGTGTAAATTTGCTCAAATCAATACTGTTAACAGAGAAAAGTAATTAAATCAAAGACAATGAATTTCTATAAATGTATACCTTATGAATTAGAAGTCAAGCCTGAAAACTGGCTGTTTTCCAATAGTTTATTCCTTCCTCAACATTGAGAGGTGCTAGAGGTAGAGAATACTTACTCAGGCATAAAATCTCATAAAAGTAGAAAGAGGTGAAGAAAAAATACCCACTACATTGGTTTCTTTTCATACTAATTTTGAATAAATAAGATCCCCCACTTCTCTAAGAAGTCGGGTATCTGACCACCTTAATTTTGTTTAGCAAAACCATTATGTCAACAACATCAGAAATTGCCGTTGAGTTTCAAAATACCAGTTTTGCGATTAATCACCTTCCCCTATTATCTAACTTAAATTTGAGCATTCATCAAGGGGAAGCCTTAATTTTATTAGGGCGCAGTGGTAGCGGTAAAACTACGACTTTAAAATTAATTAATCATTTACTTGTCCCCACCCAAGGACAAGTTTTAGTCCAAAATCGGCCGACAACTAACTGGGATGTCATTAAACTGAGAAGACGGATAGGTTACGTCATCCAAGAAACAGGTTTATTTCCTCATTTTACCATCGCGGAAAACGTAGGACTTGTACCATCTTTAGAAAAATGGTCTGCACAGAAAATTCAAAATAGAGTCTATGAAATGTTAAACTTAGTGGGATTAGAACCAGAAAAATTTGCTCAACGTTATCCCCATCAATTATCAGGAGGTCAACGTCAACGAGTGGGAGTTGCTAGAGCATTAGCTGCAGATCCACCTATACTATTAATGGATGAACCTTTTGGCGCACTCGACCCAATTACCCGTTTAGAATTACAACAACAATTTCAATATTTACAACAACAATTAGGAAAAACCGTGATATTTGTCACCCATGACATTCAAGAAGCCTTCTTTTTAGCCACAAGAATTGGTTTAATGGATGCAGGAAATTTAGTCGTATTAGGAACTAGAAGAGAATTTCTCCAATCTCAACATCCAGAAGCAAAAGCATTTCTAGCTTGTTTAAATATTGGTAATAATTGGGAGCAACTTAATTAGAATGAATATTAATTTAATTTTTGTAGGTTGGGTTGAACGGAGTGAAACCCAACATTAGTGGCAGATAACAAGGAGTATTGGGTTATGCTTTCGGCACACTACGTGAACGTTCCTTAACCTAAGCTACAATAAATTTTGTTTTAAATAAAGGAAATAGTAGAGCCATTAAAACTAGATAAAAAATCCAAAAATTATGTTTTTATTTCAATACGGTTCAGAAATAATTATCCGCAGTGGAGAACATTTAATTTTAGTCATTGTATCCTTAACAATAGCCATTTCTATTGGTCTTCCTATTGGCATTTTTATCACTCGTCAACCAACATTGGCTGCTCCCATTCTTGGTTTAGCAAACGCCATTCAAACTATCCCTAGTTTAGCTATCTTTGGTTTTTTAATTTCCGTGCCTTTTTTGGGAGGAATTGGCAAAACTCCCGCTATATTTGCCTTAACTCTTTATGCTTTACTTCCCATAATTCGTAATACTTACATTGGCATTAATAGCATCAATCCCGCCATTAAAGAAGCCGGCATAGGCATGGGAATGACAGATCAACAATTACTATTACAAGTAGAGATTCCCCTAGCTTTACCAGTCATTTTGGCAGGTGTGAGAGTAGCCACAGTTATATCCGTAGGAATAGCCACAATTGCTGCTGCTATTGGTGGTGGTGGTTTAGGAGTATTTATTTTTCGCGGTATTTCCACAGTTAATAATGAATTAATTTTAGCCGGAGCAGTTCCCGCAGCTTTAATTGCTTTAAGTGCAGATTTTGGTTTAGGATTACTAGAAAAAAACCTCACAAAACAAATAGCAAATAAAGGTAAATTTAATCAGCAGATAGGCATTATTTTCGGAATAATCACTTTAATTATCGCTGGATTAATCGCTTTTAACTATCAACAATCACCAGCAACAATTATTATCGGCTCAAAAAATTTCACAGAACAAGTAATTTTAGGGGAAATATTGGCACAACACATAGAAAATCATACCAAATTAAAAGTAGATCGTCGTTTTAATTTAGGCGGAACATTTATTGCTCATGAAGCAGTAAAAGCGGGAAAAATTGCCGGCTATGTAGAATATACAGGAACTTCATTTACAACTATTTTAAAAGAAAAACCAATTGGTGATCCTGAGATTGTTTATCAGAAAGTCAAAGCATACTATGACCAAAAATTAAAACTAGCAGTGATGAAGCCTTTAGGCTTTGAAAATACCTTTGCCATGATTATGCGTGGAGAAGATGCCAAAAAATGGCAAATTAAAAGCCTTTCTGAAGTTGGTAAATATAGTCCGCAAATGAAAGCAGGATTTGGTTATGAATTTTTAGAAAGAGCAGATGGTTATCCAGGATTATCCAAAACCTACAACTTAAAATTTGCTAATATCAAACAAATGGAATTAGGATTAATGTATCAAGCATTAAAAGAAAAGCAAGTAGATTTTATTGCTGCAAATTCTACAGATGGTTTAATTCCAGTGTTAAACTTAGTGATTTTAGAAGATGATAAAAAATACTTTCCACCATATCAAGCCGTACCTATTTTTAATCAAGAAATTCTCCAAAAATATCCAGAATTAACAGATACAATTAATCAATTAGGAGGTAAAATTTCCACAACAGAAATACAAAAGATGAATTATCAAGTAGATAATCAATCTCAACCAGTGGAAAAAGTTGTCAGTGAGTGGTTAAAATCTCAACAATTATAGATTTTCAGATGTTTGATTCTCAAAAATATAAACCTTTTTATAAATGTCATAGAAAAATACCTTCTTTTTTGACATTATAATTAAAGGGAGTATTTTCATTTTCAAACTTTGCTAAAGAGATAAAGTGACGAGAAATAACAACATCGTTGTTTAGACAAATGTTTGAGATTATTTGACTGGTTTTATCAATTTCATGATAGGGGTTAATCTCTGATTTTAGAACAACCAGAATATCAATATCAGAAAATTCTTTAGCGTCTTCCCTCGCTTGAGAACCATATAAAATAATTGCTTCCAGTTGGTTTCGATAAAGTTCTTGCAACGCTTGTTTAACTTCTTGTAATATCAAATCAAGCTGTGATTTGTTCATTCTTTAAGCTATTGTGCATATAATAATGTGGATTATAATGATGTAGGTTGGGTTGACGTTAGGAAACCCAACATTGATAGGCTTTTGTTGGGTTGTGCTATCACTTAACCCAACCTACGAAAACTTATTTACCACCACATAGTTCCTGGTTCACCTTTAAATGGTCCAACAATATCAGAAGTAATCCACCCTCCGTAAAAATCACCTGTTTGCGCTTTAACTAATTCATCATTCACAAAACAAGCATCCATTAAACTAGGATAAAAACTGTAATATTCTTGAATTGAGATAAAATTAGGACTGGGTTGAATATATCGCCAAGCAGCATTATTTATGTATTTATCTCCTACGGAAACATCATAATATTGACACCAACCTTTCCATTCACACCAAGTTTTTCTAGGTGTCTCAATTAAATGTTCTAACTTAATATCTTCAGCCGGAATATAATAACCGGGAGGATGACTTGTTTCTAAGACTCTTTTAGCTTGATGTGTTTGCGCCAAAACAATCCCATTCACAATTATCTTCAGATGTTTGTTAGTATCTTCTAAAATTGCCGGACGGGGATAGTCCCAGACTGATTCTTGGCCTGGTTGCGGGGGGATAGGATTTGGTTTCATGGTTAGTCAGTTGCTTTTGTAAAATTGTCAGTGAAATTTTAAGAAACTTCTACATCTACACTACTAGATAATTTGAGAGTTTTAATTTTATTCTCAAGAATACTCACAGGAAACATAATTCCTAGTTTCTTGGTAGGATGATTAAGTGTTTTAAATACTCTGTCCCAAAATCCATGAATACCATAATTTCCATTAAAATTAGTGTGATGAAGATCATGAAAGTCTGAGGGAATGAAAAATATTGACAAAGAACTATGTCCTTCTAAATTATAAATGTTACCTATTAAAGTCCATGCACAAAGTTGAGTAATATCATATCCAAAGATAAAGATAGGTAAAACATCTGTAATGGTAACAATAATATATTCCACAAGGCTTTTATGTCCGGCTACAAAACTTGATGTATCTTGAAATTCATGATGTTTAAGATGAATTTTAAGAAATGGTTTTGTATGAAATAACCTATGGGCTACATAAAAGCAGAAATCAGCCGCAACTATTCTCATCAAAAACCATCCCAAATTTAAAAGTAAACTATTACCTCTATGAACTTCTGGGGCTAAATATAGTATGATTAATGCTGCTATTAAACTTTTAATTTCTCCTGTAATTATACCTGTTAAAGTGAAAGCAGGAAATGATTGCTTTTTTACTTTTTTAACTCTTGCAGTTAATTTTTCAGTTAAATTATCTTTACTTTTGATGAATTTTTCAATGAAAAAACCAATAGCATAAAATGAGATAGAACCAAGCAGCCAGTATAGTAATACCTGGGTGATAAAATTAAGTTCTATATTATTGAACAAAAAATAAAATCCCTGCTGAACCATTGTACAAGCAATAGCAATCTTGAGATAAAATTCTAACTCGAAACAGCAATTAAAGAACTTTTGCATTTTTGTAACCCATAAAAATCATCTCAGTCAATGTTTAGAGATAAGATAATTCAAGATGTAAAAAGTATCTTGATCACGTTGTTTTAGACAATATCATTTTTGGTAAATTTAAGAAAAATTCCCAAAATAAAACTTAACTAACTACCTAATTTAACCAAATTTTTTAGAGATAATAACTTGAGAGAAAAAGAGTATACCAAATTAATTTTCCCTATTTTCATTACCAGCAGGAAGTAGAATACCTTCCATCAATAAAGTATCCATAAACATCTTCCGCAAACTTCGCTGGATCTGAATATGTTTTCCCGGCTTTACCTTTGTCAATGTTCGCAGCAACAAATTAGATTCACCCATACTTTCTACACCATCTACTAGAGTGGGTTCAAGGACATCAGGATCATTTGTTTTTAACTGTTGTCCTATTTCTTCAATCACTTGATATATATGAGTTAAATTAGAATCGTAAGGTAGATAAACTTCCACTACTGCAAATATGTACTGTTTGGAGTAATTGGTAATTGAGCCAATATCTCCATTACGGATAATCTGTAATTGACCATTAGGATGTCTAATACGGGTAGTTCTCAGTTCAATAGCTTCAACAGTACCTTCTACTGTTTTCTCTTCAACTTTCCCAGCCTCAATATAGTCACCTACCAAATAGTAGTTTTCAAAAAGAATAAAAAAGCCACAAACTATATCATTAATTAGTGTTTGTGCGCCTAAACCCACAGCGATACCAACAATCCCAGCACCAGCTAAGATAGGAGTAGGATTAATATCAAGAATATAGAGAATAGAAACCGCAACACTGAAGTAAACTAAATATTGTAATAAACTACGAAACAAAGGAATCATAGTTGAACGTCTGCTTTTTTGGGTGTCAGTCAAATCCTGATCTTTGAATAGCACCTCTTCTAGCAGTAAGTAAATCACCTCAAATATCACACGACTTATGAAAATGATGGCGATGATTTTGATAATTTTTAAACCAAAAGTGGCCAGCTTGGCTATTAACTGCACTTGCTGAATTACCAAGGTGACAGTGCAGACGTAAATCACAAATTCCAAACACCGTTTCAAAAAGGGAATCAGGTGTTGGAGACGATCATAAAATCTCAACAGATTATCAGGACTGGAGTATTTGAAGCTCAGAACATCTAGAATATCAACAATTGCTGCAACTGCTTTGAGAATTAGTAATCCCACACCAATGATCAGATAGATTCGTAGTGCGATATATAGATATTCGGAAACTACTGCGGGTAATTTGAGAACTTGGGTACAAGCAATCAGAACCCATAACCAAATTCCACCTCTGATTCTTTGATTGAGTGCAGTAAAAAAAGCGTCAATACTTTCATCGTCGGCGGTATTTTGATCTAAGTTCTTGGCGCGATTACTAGCTATCTTTAACCAATATTTAATAATTTTCAGAGCGAATATTGCTGCAATTACAACACCAGCACTTTTAGCAATACCAATTCCTAATGTCATCCAAAATCCTGATGGAATCTTGCGAAGCAGGGATATTGTATATTGTTGCAGGTCTTCACCCCGATAGATCAGATAACCATTAGCACCGACAATCAAAATGCACAATACTATGCAACCAAGTAATAATAAACCAGTAATATTGCGGCGCAGAATTTTGATTTTTAAATCATCACCCTTCAATATTGATAATCTCACCAACGGCTTGAATAACTTACCTACAAGCCATCTTAATATTAGAAAAACAATTATTAAAATGCCGACTTCAGCCAAAATAATTAATAGGTTCATAGTTAGGAAATTTTCGCCTTCTCATGATATCCAAATACCCAAATCCTCAAAGAATTCGGGTATATCTATTCTGAACTTTCTCAATTGTTGCTGTTTTGCATCGGTTTATATTTTTCTGGTTCTGTTCTCAACTCTACATACAGAGAATCAATACCTTCTTGTTCTAAAAGTTCCAAGATGGCTAAATTTAAGTTTTTCTCAGCATCAAAGTAGAGATTGTCATCATTAACAAATGCCATAACTTCAATAACTCTGGCATTCTTTTCAATGTTTTTGAAACGAATTGTACACTTAGGAGAAAAACCAGGAATAGATTTTGGCATTTGTTGAATAGCATCACAAATTCTCCCGGTTTGCTTGGCGGAAATACCATCAATTTTGAGAATTAAATTTAATCCCCACTTTAATTCTTCCCCTGGATTTTGTGACCAATTATCTACAATTCCAGAAATCATGCGAGAATTGGGCATTTTCATGATTGAACCCCACTTAGCTAGATGCAGTGTTGTTGTTCTAAATCCAATACTTTTTATCTCCACAAAACCATCTAATCCTGATATTCCTACCCAGTCACCTTCACGATATAGATTATCAGAATAGATAATCACTGTACAAAACCAATCATAAACAATGTCTTTGAAGAGTAAACCTAATGTGATACCAGCACCACCGAGTAAACCCACAAGCGCAGCAGCAGATTGTCCTAAAAATATTTCGCTGATTTTAATTGCCAGTACAATAATTGCTGCTGATTGAAAAATTTTCGGCATCAAAGGTCTGAGCAATTCATCAAGTTCAGTTTCTGTTTGCAGGACAACGTTAGCAATTAATTGACCTAAAATTGAAGAGCTACGATAAACAACATAGCCAACAATGAAAATAACTACTAGGTTCAGACTTTTACCAATAGTATCGGTTAATTTAGAACCTAATTCCTCTGCAAGAATTTCCTTGGTTAGCCAAAATCCACCAATGAGAATTAGCCAGTTTAAAGCTGGCTTAATAATAGCAATTAATTCATCATCAAGGGTAGTCTCTGTTTTGCTTGTGAACTTTTCAATGGTTTTAATGATTACTGCCAGAAAAAACCTTCTTAATGTCTGTGTCATCGTCAGAATGACAATTACAGCAGCAATTTTAGCAATAGGAAAATTGGAGTAATTGATACTTTTGAGCGCGTTCCAGATAGCTTCCATTTTTTACCCTGTTAGACGTTTGAGTCTGTTGATTTTTGATCATTGGATGATTTTTATCAGCGTTCAGGATTTTAATAGATATTTAAATCTTGTTTTCTGAATGCTGGCAAAAAATTTATTAAATTTGACAAAGAATCAATCCAAACCACCCTTTTTTATCTGTCCAAGTTTTCACAGTTTTTAATCCTTTACTGTGCAATTGTTTTTCAATAGTTGCTAAATCAAATTTACGGGAAATTTCTGTTAGGATACTTTCTCCTGCTTCAAAGTGAACCTTTAAATCCAAAACATCTAAAGATACCCAATGACTTTTTTGGCAATGTAAATACATTTCAATTTGATGATCAACGTGATTATAAACCGCTTGGTGTTTAAACAAACTGATATCAAAATTACCTTGAAACCGCCAATTTAAATGAGAAAGCATATTTAAATTAAAAGCAGCAGTCACTTCTTGACTATCATTATAAGCAGCTTCTAAAATATCCTTGGGTTTTTGTAAATCAATACCTAGCAAAAAGTAATCTCCTGGTTGTAAAGTTCGAGAAACTTGATTTAAAAAAATATCACATTCTTCTGGGTTAAAATTGCCTAAAGAACTTCCCAGAAAAAACAACATCCGCGATTGTAAATAATTTGATTCTAGATGAACCAAAGCTTGTTCATAAGTTCCTAGTAATCCATGAATATCAATATCAGGATACTTTTGTTGTAACTGTAAAACACTAGTTTTCAAAATACCTCCACTAACATCAATAGGGAGATATCTACAATTACCAGCAATTTTTTGATAAGCAGTTAGTAAAGCTTGAGTTTTTGTGGAACTACCACTACCTAATTCTATCAATTCACAACAATTTGTAATTTCGGCAATTTCATCAGCGTATTGTTGTAAAATCCAGGCTTCTGTGCGAGTTGGGTAATATTCTGGTAACTCACAAATTTGTTCAAATAATTGAGAACCAGGATCATCATAAAAATATTTGGGTGGTAAATTTTTCGGTTTTTCAGTTAATCCCTTAATGACATCTTTACCATCAATACTTAATTCTTGATAATGATGATCTAAAACTGTTAAAGGTTGGGTAATCATTTTGTAAAATCCTCTAAGGTGGCTATCAGATCGTAGTTTTTCACTCTCCCCCCACTTTCGAGAGTTTATAGGGTAGGTAGAAGTAGGGGTATGCATGATATGGTAATGTAAAAAAATCCGCAATGTAATTGAAGCCAAGAGGGAATGAACCGACTGAGTAAAGAAGACCTGGCACAAATGAACCGAGACTACTTCCAATCTCTGGACAAACAGAAATTGGTGGAAGTGGCGGAAAATCTTCATCAACTAGCAGTCGAGCAACTAGAAAAATTAGAACAAAACTCTGGCAATAGTTCCCTACCCCCATCATCAGACCACTTCAAAAGCCCAAAAAAATCGGGGTTAGAGGAAGAAGACCCGTCACAGGAGTCAGAATCACAAACAGAACTTAAGCAGGAAAAAAATCTTCTTTCAGAAGAAGGAACAACACCAAAAAACCAGGAATTAGCCAAAAAAAAGCCAGGAAAACAACCAGGGTCTCAAGGTAGATGGCGGACAAAGCCCTTAGTGGCAAGCCAAACCATACCGCATTATCCTCTAACTTGTGCCTCGTGTAATAGTGCTTTAGAAATAGACCCACAAGCAAAACCACACATGGGGTATTACGTATTGGAACTAGAAAAATTAGAGTTAGGGATCGAAGTCAAGTGTACCCTTCATCACTACTACCAGGCGACTTGCACTTGTGGACACCAGACGAAAGAAAAGCCATTGGTCGGTTACATTTCGGTAGTTGAAGGAAGAAGTAGAGATTTATGTTTGCAAGAGTACGGGCTTGTCGGTCCAATGTTGGCAACGTTTATTGCGTCTCTAGGGATACGATACCGTATATCCCGACCGAAAATTAGAGAATTGTTGAATGATTGGGTAGGTGTGTCACTTTCAGTGGGAACAATCGACAGATGTATTCGAGAAGTAGGGATAGCTTGTTCTCCAGTAGTTGAAGAATTAATTGAACAATTGCAATCAGCGGAAATAATTCACCTTGACGAAACATCTTGGTATGAGAAAGGTAAATATCGCTGGTTATGGGTGGCCATTAC
>NZ_VIKX01000323.1 GCF_009711935.1 Dolichospermum sp. UHCC 0259
TTATCTCATTTACGCCGCAGTGTACTAGCAACTTGGGTTAATACTAATTCAATACTTAATAGCCGTTCTTGTATCCGTCCTTCTTCCCTACCTTTGTGCAAAATTTCCTGATAAAAAAAAGATTTTTCTAACATATCTATACTCCTTATAATTAACTCTGATTCATGGCGATGAGGAATTTATGCTACACTTTCTTTAAGGTTTTTAATCAATACGAGATAGGCAGAAATATCAGATTTTTCTGCCGCTGATGCTGCATAAGTCCGCATTTATTTAGGCATTTCCAGTTTATACTGTGATTATAACTCACTGAGGACACAAAAATCTCGGCTCTCCCGTATTTGTTATACAAAATTACCAGTTGCTAAAATAATTTTCAAAAATATGATTTATTAACTTTGCTGGGAAACACTAACTACAATAAATTAGTCTTGTTATTAACAGCCGCAAAAAATTTGTTTATCAGCCTATGAATACCATGCGTAACGCTATTAATCCAGAGAATAAATTGTCAGGTTTTAGTATTATCAATCGTGCCAAAATGTTTATAGGCATCATTGCTGCTATCCCCATTGCTTTAAGCCTACCAGCAAAGGCTTTAGAAGTACAGGTATTACCGAAAAATCCTCAATTAGGAGATACCATTTCCGTTATTATTGAGGCAAATTCTCCAGATAAAACCAGCAATCCTACTGTCACAGTGGGGAAGGAAATATATCCAGCCTTTGAAATTGCACCTCGTAAGTATCGTTCTTTTGTGCCTACAACTCCCTTAGAAAAAGCTGGGGTGAGAACTATTAAAGTTTCCGAGGGTGGACAAGAACAAAATTTATCAGTAAAGGTGCGCGATCGCAAATTTCCCGTCCAACGGATTACCTTACCACCTGGAAAAGCTGGAGTTAAGGCTACTGAATACGAACTCAAGCGAGTAAAAGAATTAAAAGCCCTACAAACACCAGAAAAATATTGGAATGGGGCTTTTCTTGCCCCCAATGCTGGGAGAACATCCACTAAATATGGTGTCCGTCGCTACTATAATGGTAAATTTGCCAAAGACTACTACCACCGTGGACAAGACTATGCAGGTGCAGCGGGTTCAACCGTAATTACCCCAGCAGCCGGACGAGTTGCTTTAGTGGGTAAAGTATCCCAAGGGTTCCGAGTTCATGGTAATCTAGTAGGCGTTGATCACGGTCAGGGAATTATCAGCATTTTCATGCACCTAAGTCGTATTGATGTCAAAGAAGGTGATTTTGTGCAAGCAGGACAAAAAATTGGTGCAGTGGGTTCAACTGGTGCATCTACCGGCCCGCACTTACACTGGGGTTTGTATGTAAACGGACAATCTGTTGATCCATTACCGTGGAAATCTCAGAAAATTGATTAAGTTGTTGACCTAATTACTTTCTCAACCCAAAATACCTGTATATAAATAGTACAATTTGGTAGAGTAATTAATTCAGTAACATGGTAACGGGGTACTTAAGCCCCTTATCTATCTATTATTTGAACTAATTCTGCTATTGTATTCTGGGTGATTGATAGCATTCCTATTTAATTTAGCTATCGGAAATTTTATGTTTCTAGCCAGAAATACATACTTTTATGCCACGCTCCTTCCAAACTACCCACAATGTTTTATGAGTATTGAAAAAATAGTAGAACAAGCTCTTGAAGATGGCCACTTGACACCGACAATGGAGGCAGAGGTTGGGCATATTTGCGACAACGCCTCAGAACTGTCAATTGAAGAATACATGGCTTTAGACCGACTCATGGGTGCATTGTTGACTGGTGAGGTCGTAGCAGTACCCCGTAAACAATTTATCAATGTCATGGAAGAGTTGGTTCTGGGCAATGTCATTGCCAAGGTAGCAGAAATTGAAGTGACCAGCGAAAGTTCTCTAGATGTAGGAGATATAACGGCCTATGCTCTCAATAGACTACCTCCTCTGTATGCAACGACAGAAGAAGGTGCAAAATATCAACGAGAAAGAGCTAAAACAGAACTTGATGCTTTAATATCTCAACAAGTCAGTGAAGCTATATCTCAGTATTTAGATAAACCTAGTTTCTTCCCAGAACGTCAAGCATTGAATAAGAACAATGGTAAGGAGGTTTTAACGCAAGTTACTACATTACTCCAAACTTATGCATCTAACTTTGAGGAAAAATAAATGACAATTGTTAATTGTTAGTGGTCAGTGGTCAGTGGTCAATTGTGTCCAATCACCAATTACGGTAAAAGCCATACAGTAAAAGACTTTTATTCCTGACTTCTGACTGCTTTCATATTTTTATTCACGTACAAATACTTGTGTGCCTATATTTACTTGGCTATACAACATTCGGACATCAGCATTACGCATTCTTAGACAGCCGTGAGAAACAGCCGCCCCCAGTAAATCAACATTTGGTGTGCCATGAAAGCCGAGTTGATTCCGACCATCAGACCAAAAACCAATCCATCTATCCCCTAAAGGACTGTCTGGACCGCTCTCGAAAACAGCATTTGTAATGGGATGTCTCCAAATGGGGTCGTGTTCTTTGTGGATGATTTTAAAGTTACCCGTTGGTGTTTCCCAGCCTTTTTTGCCGATAGCAATTGGATAACTAGCTATTATTTCATTATATTGAGAAACATAGACACGGCGATCGCTCAAATCTACCACGACTTGAGTTTTATTTGATACTGGTATTGATCTCTGAGAATTATTGACTGGATCTGTAACTTGATCCTGACTTGACCTTTGTGTTTTCCACACGGCAGCTTTTTGGGGAGAGTTAGGCACAGAAGCCGCAATTGCACTGGTGCCAATTTCCACCGCTGAACCCTGTGGATAAACCTCTGTGGATGCAGACTGATTTAATTGTCCTGTTGTTCTCATATTGTGCCAATGGACAGCCAGAGATAAAATTGCCGTACCAAAACAGAGAAACATGACCATAGTTGCTACAGATTCATTTCTTGCCATTGCCATCGCTATTCATCGCCTATTATTTATCCCTGACACATCTGGCTAAAGGTGACTGATCATTGATCATTAATAAGTACCAGTCAAGTATTTAGTGGACAGTTTTCAATCTGATTGCCATTTTTAACTTTAACAAGAAGTTAATCCGTAGTCTTCCTTACCTTATTCTTTCATACTTACTTGACGAGGGAATAAAATGCTGAAAACTCCTTTCTATATATATTTCCGTGTTCCGATTATAAATCCGTCACCTTACCGAGGAACTTTTCATCTATCATCTAGTCTAATAGAAGGGAGTGATTTAACGCCAGTCTGATCCATGAGTCAATCCATTAGTGTATCTTGGTCAACAGTTGATGCCACCTACCCAGCAGCATCGGTGCAAGTTGACAAACTCTCAAACCACGATCTTATTTTGCGCTGTCAAGTCGGATTGCGTCCAGAACGCGCTGCCTTTTCAGAACTGTTACGTCGCTACCAAACTCAAGTTGATCGAGTTTTATATCATTTAGCTCCTGATTGGTCTGATAGAGCCGATTTAGCTCAGGAAGTTTGGATTCGTGTCTATAGGAATATTAACCGACTCCAAGAACCTGCCAAGTTCCGAGGTTGGTTAAGTCGCATTGCCACGAATTTGTTTTATGATGAATTACGTAAACGTAAACGGGTCGCTACTCCCTTATCATTAGATGCTCCCCGCACCTTAGATGATGGGGAAATGGATTGGGAAATTGCCGGTGATGCCCCAAGTCCAGATGAGCAACTAACTACTAGAGAATTTTATGAACAGTTGCGAGAAGCGATCGCCGACCTACCAGAAGTTTTTCGGACTACAATTGTTTTAAGAGAAATTGAAGGCATGGCCTATGAAGAAATTGCCGAAATTACCGGAGTTTCCCTGGGAACGGTGAAATCTAGAATAGCCAGAGCCAGATCAAGATTACAAACTCAGTTACAAAGCTATCTAGATACATAATCTACACCATGTTTCTTCAATTCTATGGCAGATTTTAAGAAATATTAAGGACTGTCAACGAAAATATATATTTTCTGCCATTGAGAAGCAAAAATGAATCAACGGGTACTATAAATATGGAGAAGCGCGATTGTTTCGAGTTATTAAGTGCTTACCTGGACGGCGAAGTTACCGCAACTGAACGCAGGCAAGTTGAAGAGTGGCTACTAACTGATGCCTCGATTAAACGCCTGTACAAAAGACTACTAAATCTGAGAAAAGGCTTGCATAGCATCCCTGTTCCCGCCAATTCTCAGTCATCAGAAGCAACGATTAACCAAGTTTTAACCCGTGTTAATCGCCGTTATCGCTTAAATTGGATGTTAGGTAGTGCCGCCGCAGTAGCTTGTATTTTGGGAGCAATATCTGGTTTATTACCCAGTAATTCCAGAATCTTACAAATAGCCACAACACAACCCACAGAATTAACACCAACAGCCTCAGATTCGCCCTTAATGGTAGCTGTAAATAACCCAGTGATTGAAATTCCCAAAACAGCAGTAGCACCTAGCGAGAAGCCAGTTAACAACTTCAATTAATTGCCTGGCAGGTAGACTTTTTGTAATATCATAAAACACACCCAAGCCCAATCTGAAAATAAGTGGTTTAGCTTGTAAACCTCTATGTACTGGCGATTATAGAGGTTTTTTGATGTTGGTTGGTTTCTTTGCTAGTAATCTTCCAAATTATCTAACGCCTTCTTTGAATTTTATTCATCCAAGATCGAAGAAACAAAAGCACCTAAAACGGAAATATTTCTTTCTGCAATTTCGTTAATAAATTCCAGTGCATTAGCAGGTGTGACTTGAAGCATAAAATAAGCTTTTGGCTCACTTTATGCTTCACAAAGCCGATGTCCATTTTATGCTTCAAAAAAATGTGAAAGTAGAAAATTCCTTTTTCCAAGTAATACATAGGAAAAAACAGACACTTTCCCGTGTAATATACGGAAAGATAAGAATCAAGATCAACAACCTTCAATTGTTGGCTTGATGTTTTTATTGACTATCGCATTACGGGTTTTTACTCTCATAGAGTTTGTTGTCCGCGAAGCACTTCAAAAAGCACAACAAGTTCTCGCTGGTCTTTATGATGGTAATCCTAAGCGAGCCACTGCGCGTCCTTCTACTGAGCAGCTACTTAAGACTTTTCGCAACTTAACTCTTTACTCTCTCCCTGATTCTACCATCTTTGTTACGCCTCTTTCTGATCTTCAACGACAGATTCTTTCACTGATGAAATTGCCTGAGTCTCTTTATCAACTGCATCTCTTACCGTGCAAGACTTAATTCCTTCTTCGATTTCCAAAATGAGCGAACGGACAGTATAAACCAGCATCTAATAAAAATAATAAGTTTTTCTGGTTAAATTGTGCCAGTAATTTAGTCATTAAAGTCCTCTCACCAGTTCCTTTACCTTGGCTAGAACCATAGGTAAAATCTAGAATTAGGCGTGTTGATGCTGATATTAATGTGACTATTCTCAGCATGGGAAAAGCACTTTCTCCTCGACCACATTTAGACTTCCCAAATTTATCACGATTACTTTCAGTATCAGGTGTCGTACCTGTGGAACCATCAAATATTACTGTAGTCCATTTATGAAAGTCATATTTCAATGTTGTCAAACTAGAAGTGAGTTTTTTAAATATTAGTTGAAAAACTGTTAATCCTATACGAACTCTGGCATGACTCATAGCACCTTCAGAAATAAGTTGTTTTGGTAGACAACAGGATAACCACCTCAATCCTGATATCATCCAATCCATAATTCCTACTGAGTAAGCATCTGATGATGTTCTTTTTGAATTCCCATACAAAACTGTCAAGGATGACTTGAAATAAACTCTTATAAAGCTTAAATATTCTTTCATATTTTGTCAATATATACTATCAGGCTACTCATTTTGGAGCAGGAACAAAAATTATCGACGAAAAAATGACACATTCATGATTTTTTAAATTTGATTTCAAATAGTTGACAAGATTGATGATTTATAAATTCAAGAAAAATGTGATGGTCATATAATGTTAGATACATTTTGCCTGGAGTTTAGACTAAACTGAAGTTATTTTTACGCCTTAATATTTGCAGAATTAATATTAGTAATTATTTGTAGGCTATTAATTTCATTCACGGGTATTGATATTAAATCAAAATACTCATTTAATCTCAATCTTAGGATTATCCGGTATTGGTAAAACCACACTCGTTAAAAGATTTATAGACTTACATCAACAAAAGTTTGATGCTATTGTTTGGAGAAGTTTAAAATTTCCTCAATCTCTAGATTTATTACTTGATGATTTACTCAAACATCACAAATTAGACTCATTACCAACAATAAATGATAAATTAAAACAATTATTTGATATTCTCAAGAATCAAAAATGTCTAATTATTCTTGATGATTTACAAAATATATTTATTCCTAGTCAATTCGCGGGAAAATATCAACCAGAATATCAAGATTATCAAACCTTATTCAAAATGATTACAGAAACCCATCATCAAAGTAGTGTTATCTTAATTAGTCAAGAACAATGTCCAGAAATGGAATGTTTAGATGAAGAATTATATCCTATTAAATCTTTAAAATTATCAGGTTTAGATAATCCAGAAATTTTCAAAAATACCGGATTAAAAAATGAGGATAGTTGGTTAAAATTAATCAAATTATATGAAGGTAATTTGTTTTATTTAAAAAGTATTAGTATATTAATCCATAAAAATTATGATGGTCAAGTTACTGATTTTTTAGCAGAGGATACTTTACATATTACCAATCAAATGCAATCTCATTTTCAAGATATTTTTAACCGTCTATCATCACCAGAACAAGAAATAGTATTAGAACTAAGTAAATTTGAAAACCCTATTTCCAGGGAAGAATTAAGACAAAGTTTAAATTTATCCTCAGTTGATTTTAATAATTGTTTACAATCCTTACAACAACGGTATTTAATCACGAAAATCAAAGAAGATAAAATTCTGTTTAAATTATCTCCTGTTTTTCAAGAATATGTAAGAAATTATTGTTAATATGTGATAAAATCCCTATTGTTATCCTGTTCATTCTTTAATCCTGGACATCCTGATTCAAACAATTACCTAACTAACTGCATAGCGGAGTTAAAAAACTGCCGACATAAGCCTTTAGTAATTAAAATAGTTGTTAACAAGTTGGTGACAGCTACCATAAAAATAATTAAAATCTCATAGGATACAGCCTCTAGCGGTGTGATTCCAGCTAATAATTGTCCATTGGTAAAGGTTGGTATTGTCACCATACCAATCAGCATCATTTGATTTAAAGTCGGCATAATTGCAGTACGAATCGCTTCTTTGCGGTAGGGCTTAATCGCCTGTTCAGGAGTTGCACCTAAGCTTAAATGTGTTTCTATCTCTGTGGGAAATTGGTTGATACTACTAACCAAACGTTCTCCCGCTATTGCTGCTGCGTTCATGGCATTACCTAGCAATATGCCAGCTAAAGGAATGATATAACGCGGTTCATACCATCTTTCTGGTTGAATAATTAGAAAATTGGTGTAAAGCAATGTTAAGGAAGTGCTGAGAAAAATCGCACTTCCAGCTAAAGGTAAAACTTGTGGAATTTTTTGACTAATGCGGTTACGAGTAATAATTGCAGTAATTGTCAGAATTATTGCTAAAATTCCCACTACTGCCCAAACATTGTTAACGGCAAAAATGAAGTCAAAAATGTATCCTAATACAAGTAGTTGGAGGATAGTTCTACCAGTAGCTACGCTTAAATTTAATTCTAGTCCTAATTGCTCCCACGCCGATATACCAATGGCAACAGCCATTAAACCCATCGCTAAAGCCAAATCTACCATATCTAATTTGATTAACTCTGGCATAGTTTCTCTACCTCTTAACAATTAAAAACTTTAGGTATTACAGGGAATAGGGAACAGGGAAATATTTTTAATTCTTCCTTCTTTATCCTGACAACTGACAACTGACAACTGACAACTAACAAATAAAAACTCATGATTAAAAGTGTAAATTCGATTCCCGCCTTTGATATTAAACAACAATATGCCACCATTGAAGCAGAAGTAAGTGCTGTTGTATTAGCGGTTTTGGCTTCGGGGCGTTATATTGGTGGCCCAGCAATTACAGATTTTGAACAACAGTTTGCAGCTTATCATGGTGTCAGTGAATGTGTAGCTTGTAACTCTGGTACTGATGCTCTATTTTTAGCATTACGCGCTTTAGGAATTGGGGCAGGTGATGAAGTTATTACTACACCATTTACTTTTTTTGCGACGACAGAAGTTATTAGTGCGGTAGGGGCAATCCCAGTATTTGTAGATATTGATGCAACTACGTTTAATTTGGACGTAGAGAAATTAGAAGCAGCGATTACGCCAAAAACTAAAGCAATTATTCCCGTGCATTTATTTGGCTTACCTGTAGATATGACAAGATTAATGGAAATTGCCAAAACTCACAATTTAGCAGTAATTGAAGATTGCGCTCAAGCTACTGGTGCAAGTTGGGAAAATCAAAAAGTTGGTAGTATTGGCCATGTTGGTTGCTTTAGTTTCTACCCTACCAAGAATCTTGGTGGTTGCGGTGATGGTGGAGCAATTACTACGAATGATCCAGCGATCGCTACTCAATTACGAGTTTTGCGCGAACATGGGAGTAAGGTAAGATATATTCATGAGGAAATCGGTGTCAACAGTCGTTTAGATGCCATTCAAGCCGTAATTCTGCAAATTAAACTCCGCTATCTCGATCTTTGGAACAGCAGACGTAAACAAATCGCTGACTATTATTACCAACACCTCAGCCAAGTTTCTGATATTATCGTCCCCCAAGAATTTCCCGGAGGGGTTGGTGTTTGGAATCAATACACTATTCGGATTTCTGGAGAAAGACGGAATGGTGCAAGTGGTAAATATCGAGATTCCGTCAAAAACCAAATGCAGGAACAGGGTGTAAATTCCATGATTTACTATCCCTTACCTTTACATTTGCAGCCAGTGTATAAAAATCTAGGCTATCAACCCGGACAATTACCAGTAGCAGAGCAAGCAAGTCAAGAAGTTTTATCCTTACCCATGTTCCCAGAATTGGAGCAAGAACAACAAGATAAAGTCATTGATACGTTGAAAAATTGTTTGTCCTAAATTGTATGCGTAGTCCTGGCGATTATAAATCGCGGCTACACAAACGAAGTCCGTCTTCACGGACTAATAAAATTTAACCCGCGTTCGCGGAGCGTTCCGAAGGAATAGGCGGGTTTTGCCTGTGTAGACGCGGTTTCCAACCGCCCTTTTAATCTTAATTTGCCTCTTACGCAAATGTGCGAGTATTTGCAGTCGCCAAAGCTTCTACTAAACTACGCACAGCAGCAATCATGGCAATCTCGCTATTGAGTTGGTTGATAGCTGAACCGACACCAACACCAGATGCACCAGAGGCGATCGCTAAAGGTGCAGTAACATTAGAAATACCAGAAGCACACAGTACAGGCACAGAAACCGCACGGGCAATTTCATAAGCAGCAGCTAAAGTAGGAGCAGCCTTTTCAATTAAACCTAAAGTACCGGAGTGAATGGGATTGCTGCTAGTACCACCTTCAGTTTGAATAATATCAGCGCCCGCTTTCACCAAATCTTCCGCCAATTGTACCTGTTGGTCTAAGGTAAGAATATGGGGAACAGTCACAGATAGGGTAATTTCTGGCAGCAAGGCACGGGTTTGGCGAGTTAGTTCCAAAACCTCAGCAGCTTCAAATTTGCGCCCTTGAGCGTAGAAAGAATCGAAGTTACCAATTTCAATCAAATCCGCACCAGCAGCCACAGCAGTGACAAACTTCTCTGGCTCAACAGCAGATACACAAACAGGTAATTTAGTCAAGCTTTTCGCCAATCTGACCAAATCCACATCAGCAGCAATATCCACAAAAGTCGCACCACCCAAATCAGCCGCTTTCACAGTCGCCGCCACACTAGCAGCATTGAAGTTATTCAAACCACTAATTACCTTAAGTACAGGATGAGCGAATGCACGTCTTAGGTTAGGATACATAGTCATAATTTTTTTTGCAGCTTATATTCAGTACCAATATTTTTACACTAAAAATAGCAATATTTGATTTTGAAAAAAAACTCAGTCTGCTGCACTCAAGTAATTTCCTCAATTTACTTGTTGGCAACTCTGCGTAAATTTAAGTAATTTCGGATTTTTGAATACTCAAAGCATGATTTTTATACAAAAACGTGAAAATTTTAGATAATATACCAGATAACAAGTAAGTGAGGTAAAAAATTTACATCAAAAGCCAAGAGAATTTTCCTCCTGACTCCTGCTGGATTTTAAGAAATATCTAGCAATTGTCTCAAGAGCATTTGATCGTCTAGTTTAGCTTTTAAACGACCTTTTTCTACATCACGAATCCAGCTTTGGCTTTTTTCCATCAGCTTTGCTAGTTCCCTTTGGGAAAGGTTCATTTTTTTGCGTCCTTCTATCACCTCTTCCCCTAGCAAATTACCTGTTTGTTGATGATTGCTTTTTGCTTTAGTGGGGCGACGTTGTTTTTTATCTGATTCTGAACGATTTTCCCAATCGGTCGGGAGTTCAAAAGATAAAATTCGTGCATTGAGAAGCAAATTCCACTTACCACGTGGTCCGCTATCTGTGAGACGATTTTCACCACTACCATCATTAATCCAAAATTCTAACGCTTCCTCTGGATCTTCTGGTATATCCACTAATTTAGCCCACAAAGGCTGAATTTCTGGGGGATAGGTAACAGGATCAAATAATGGTTTGATTCCATAATGATTGAGAACTTCTAAATCATTTTCATAGGCTTTAAGTAGGCGTTTCCGTTCTTCCCTGTGTCTGGAAGCTTGGGTTACTTTTTCCTCACCATAAGCAACGCGCAGCAAGGTAGGAATAGTAATCCGTTGTTCTCTACCCATTTTTGTTTTAAATAATAACCAAAGCATGAGTCTAACAGCACCTTCGTGTTGTTGCCACAGACTCATAACTGTGGTGAGTAGGGTTTTAGGAAGACTGCCATATTGATAAAATGTAGTTCGTTCTTTGCATCCTTGTCTGTTGAAGAAATGTTTAGTCCAAATCCCAGCTTTGATTGTAAATGTTAGTCCCACTAAATATTTACAACCTTGATCATCTTCTTGAAAATGGTGTTGGGTATCTGTCAAATTCCATAGATAACTATCTTTAATGGAAAAACTGGGAACTCTACCTTGTTGTGGCCAGTCAATAGAAACCAGGAGAGAACAAGTTTGAGAGACGATGTTTTTAATTAAACCGAGTTTGGCACTTTTGCTGAGGTCTTTGCGTTTTTCTAAGCCCAAATACTGTTCAATTTGTCGTTCATCAATAGTAAATTCTTCTTCCCAAGGTTGCTCTAGGGCTGTAATTTGAGCGGCGAAAATAAGATGGATACAAGCAGCACGGATGTCTAAATAATCAATTGCTTGTGAATTATTAGCACGGTTGTTAACTGGAAATAGGTCTTGAAGATGAAAGGAAATTGTCCCTCGTCCTTGATTAACTAAGCGACTGTAATGTAAGTTACCTTCTTCATCTTTTTCCCATTGTAAAGATGTTCGTTGTGCTAATAAATTACAAGCTTCCCAGATAACAATGGCTGAGGCGAAGGGGTTATTCTTACCATTAGAAAATAAATCGGGACTGGTAGCATCGCGTGGTTCAATTTTACATCTTCCTTTTTTGGCTTGTACAGGAATAGGCGCATTTGTGGGACAGGCAATTACACATTGTGGTTGTGAATAATAGCCATCACAATTATTGCAAAGGGCAGGATCAACCCAATATTCATCATCTTCGATTTTAATTGCACCCGTAGGACATAGGGGTCGGCAGTTGTCACATCCCACGCAACTGTGGTTAGGAATTATATGCGGCATAGTCCGTCTTCCTACTTTAATCGTTGAGATGTTTGGCTCAAGTCTCCCCTTAATGTGTCCTTTTGATTCATAACTCGCTACCAAATTACCTCTATAACGAGAAGATATATTTCTCGCCTGATTAATTACTGATATGGTGAATGAAGCCAGATTTTGTATCTATTGATGTTTGGCAAAGTTGGGCTTCATTGCTTCTTCATTAACTATACTTTTCATAAAGATTTCAATAAGATTGTTCAGTATGAGCTTGGCAGAATTTCTTAATATTTACCTGCAAATTTACTGTCATAATGTTTATTTTGGGATATATAAATTAGTCTAAATGTTTTTGAGTAACATTTTATAGGAGGGAATAGAAATAGAAAATTGAAAACAAAATAGTTCAAAAATAGAGGAAATGATTTTTTGAAGTTTGTATTTACTAATACTGTTGGGAGAATATTTTTATCTAATTAGAAAATATTTGCAAATAGGAAGTCAATGAAGCTAATAATGAGGGTTAGTAATTGATTATTATTCTTATTGAATAAGATATTTTTAGACTCACTAACTAAGATTTATTGAGAAAATAACTTGAAACACAATTCTGGAAACCTTTGATTAATCAGCTTTTTATCTAACCATACTATACAAATTTATCAATAAATAATATCATTTAATATTTTAAACCAAGCAAAAATAAATAATATTATTTAGCAAGTCATCAAAATTTGATAAAAAAGTTAATTTTTGTTATTGAAAAAATGAAATATCAGGCTAGTATGAAGATTAAAGGATTAACTAACATCTAGCTAAAATTGCTGAGGTTTTATTCATGGCTACATTCACAGGATTGACCTTTGGAGGTACTGATTGGACTCCTAAATTTGCCCAAGAAATAGACAAGGACAAGTGTATCGGTTGTGGCAGATGTATGAAAGTTTGTGGTCATAAAGTTTTAGGCTTAATGCCTTTAAACGAAGAAGGTGAATTTGTCGAAGATGAAGATGAGGAAGAAGTGGAACGGAAAGTAATGGTTGTTACTAAACCAGAAAATTGTATTGGCTGTGAAGCTTGTTCTCGGATTTGTCCCAAGAATTGTTATAGTCATGTAACATTGGACAAATAACATATTTGGTGATTTTTAACGGTGTGATGTTCTGCAAAATATCGGTTATTTTGGTTAAGTTTATAGGCAAGGTAATTAGAGGGGAATCTCAATATTTACTGTAGTTTGTGAAAAGGTTTGCAGTAAACAGAAATGTAAATCGTCAGTTGTTATCATCTAAAAAATCATACTTGCTATTATTTTTCTACTGCTATTTGATTTATGAAAATATCAACCTCTCAGATCCTCGATTTCTTCAAGAAGTCGGGGATTTTGTGGTTATCAATATGAAAAAATATGGAAGTTTACCAATTTTTGATTAGTTACAAGTTAGAACAGTAATAGTGAAAATCTCAAAGATAATCTTGTCCTCAGAAAATAATTCTGTGGCTACATAAACAAAGTCTATCTTCACTGACTCTGGTTTTACTACTATTTACAAAGCAGGTAGCATTCATGCAAAAAGTTCCTGTGTCGCTGTGGACACTGTTAGCTGGGATGATCATTGCCCCTATCAGTATCTGGGTTGGTCAAAATCATCATTTATTACCGGAAGCAGCATCGCAACAAGCTCCTTTGGTGGATGGTTTTTTCAATATCATGTTGACAATTGCAGTTGCTCTTTTTTTAGTGGTGGAAGGGACAATTCTGCTTTTTCTAGTTATTTATAGACGACGCAAAGGAGATAATACCGATGGTATTTCCGTAGAGGGTAATTTAAGTTTAGAAATTTTTTGGACGGCAATTCCTACGGTAATTGTGATTGCTTTAGGTATTTATAGTGTTGATATTTATAACCAAATGGGTGGTTTTGGCGTGGGTAGTCATCCTCATCAAATGTCAGCAGGGGCAATGAATGTTAGTCAAATGGCTAATATTGGGATTGGTGAAAATCCGCAAACTAAAAATAAGCCTGCTGATTTGGTTGTAGATGTTAAGGGTATCCAATTTGCGTGGTTATTTAATTATCCTGTCAGTGGTATTGCTGCGGGAGAATTGCACGTTCCTGTCGGTGCTGATGTGCAATTGAATTTATCCGCAGATGATGTGATTCATTCTTTTTGGGTTCCCCAATTTCGTCTTAAACAAGATGCTATTCCTGGTGTTCCTACCCAATTGCGATTTACGGCTACAAAACCTGGTACTTATCCAGTAGTGTGTGCAGAATTGTGTGGTGGTTATCACGGTTCAATGCGATCGCAAGTAATTGTCCATGAACAGCAAGATTTTGATGCTTGGATGCGTGAAAACCAGATTGCTGAAGGTGAAAATATGAATGATGCGGTGGCTACAAATTTGGAGAATTTATCTCCATCAGAATTTCTGGCTCCCTACACTCAAAATTTAGATGTAACTCCAGTAATTATTGAGTCATTAGCCCATCAATTTTAGATTTTGGATTTTAGATTGATTCTTGTCTAAGTTTGTGGATATTGAATCATTCTCATGAAGTTCAAAATCTAAAATTCTGTGATTAATCATGATTAGCTAATAACTGACAAAGGACAACTCACAACAATATGACACAAGTAAATTTTCCAGTTAATCCTCCACCCCATGAAAGTGGATCACCAACTCGGTTGATTACTCATAGTTCTCATCCTGAAGCGTGGAAAGTTCGAGATTATTTCACCTTTAATACTGATCACAAAGTGATTGGGATTCAATATTTGGTGACAGCATTTTTCTTTTATATCATTGGTGGGTTGATGGCGATCGCCCTTCGCGCCGAATTAGCCACACCAGACTCGGATTTCCTTGATCCAAATCTCTACAACGCTTTCATGACCAATCATGGAACAATCATGATTTTCTTGTGGATTGTTCCCAGTGCAATTGGTGGATTTGGTAACTATCTAGTCCCCTTGATGATGGGCGCTAGAGATATGGCTTTTCCTAAATTAAATGCGATCGCCTTTTGGTTAAACCCACCCGCCGGATTATTACTATTACTAAGTTTCATCTTTGGTGGTTCTCAATCTGGTTGGACAGCTTATCCACCATTAAGCTTAGTTACCGCCAACAACGCCCAAAGTTTATGGATTTTGGCCATTGTTTTAGTGGGAACATCTTCAATTTTAGGTTCGATTAACTTTGTCATCACGATTTTGATGATGAAAGTTCCCAGCATGAAATGGGATCAAGTTCCTCTATTTTGTTGGGCAATTCTCGCAACTTCCATCCTCGCACTTTTATCTACCCCCGTATTAGCAGCAGGTTTAGTTTTGCTGTTATTTGATATTAACTTCGGCTCATCTTTCTTCAAACCAGACGCAGGTGGTAATGTCGTTATTTACCAACATTTATTCTGGTTTTATTCCCATCCGGCGGTTTATTTAATGATTCTGCCGATTTTCGGAATTATGTCCGAAATTATTCCCACCCATGCACGGAAACCAATATTTGGTTATAAAGCGATCGCCTTTTCCACAGTCGCCATTTGCGTCGTCGGTTTATTCGTCTGGGTTCACCATATGTTTACCAGTGGTACACCCGGTTGGATGCGGATGTTCTTCACCATTTCCACACTCATAGTTGCAGTTCCCACAGGTGTAAAAATCTTCGGTTGGGTAGCAACCCTCTGGGGTGGAAAAATCCGGTTTACCAGCGCTATGTTATTTGCGATCGGTTTACTCTCCATGTTCGTCATGGGCGGTTTAAGCGGCGTAACAATGGGAACAGCCCCCTTTGACGTTCACGTTCACGACACCTATTATGTAGTCGGTCATTTCCACTACGTTTTATTTGGTGGTTCAGTTTTCGGTATTTACGCAGGCATCTATCACTGGTTTCCCAAAATCACCGGCAGAATGATGAACGAAACCTGGGGAAGAGTTCACTTTGTCCTCACCTTCATTGGTACAAACCTCACATTCCTACCCATGCACAAATTAGGGTTACAAGGAATGCCCCGCCGAGTTGCCATGTATGACCCCCAATTTACTAGCTTAAACCAGTTGTGTACCATTGGCGCAATCCTTTTAGGTATTTCCGTCATTCCCTTCGCCTTAAACGCCATTTACAGTTGGAAAAACGGCGAACTCGCAGGTGATAACCCCTGGGAAAGTTTAACTTTAGAATGGACAACCTCTTCCCCACCCATCATTGAAAACTGGGAAGTTTTACCCGTTGTTACTCATGGACCTTATGACTACGGACATGATAAATCATCGGTAACAGAACCCGTTAGTTGAAACGCAAACATAATTTATCCGCCTTGTACTTAAGTACAAGGCTAATAGTAAAAGTCGGTTAAAACCGACTGGAAAATTGGGATTTTAGTCCGTTTTAACGGACTTGCGCTATGAGACTGGGAATTTATTCCCAGACGGGTGAGGAGGCTAATTGAGAACCAAATACTAGGAATAATAATATGACTGCAATTACACCAATTGAACATCATAGCGATGGACATGAAGAACATCCAGATTTACGAGTGTGGGGATTAATCACATTTCTCGCTTCTGAATCATTAATGTTTGGTGGATTTTTCGCCACCTATTTGTTTTTTAAAGGGACAACCGCAGTTTGGCCACCAGCAGGAACAGAAGTAGAATTATTTATCCCTGCTATTAACACGATCATCCTTGTTTCTAGTAGCTTTGTCATTCACTTTGGTGATATGGCAATTAAAAGAAATAGTGTGGGTTGGATGCGGTTTTGGTATTTTATCACCGCGATTATGGGGGCTGTATTCCTAGCCGGTCAGGTTTATGAATACATGAATTTAGGTTATGGATTCACCACCAATGTTTTCTCCAACTGCTTTTATTTAATGACCGGTTTTCACGGCTTGCACGTCTTTATTGGCTTGTTATTAATTTTGGGTGTATTATGGCGTTCTTTCCGTCGTGGTCATTATTCTGCTACTAAACATACAGGCATTGAAATGGCGGAAATTTACTGGCACTTTGTAGATATCATTTGGATCATTCTCTTCACATTGGTATACCTGCTCAACATTTTGTAAATGTAGGTAATGAGGAATTTATAATTATTCCCATTACCTCTTGTTAAATTTTATCAGTTTAACTTTGTTCAGAGGCAAGGATTTTCATGCCCTTGGATAAATCCTCCGTAAAAAAATTCCGCTTTCAGTAATTTATCGTAAATTATAACCAGAAAAGATTAGTTTAGAATAAATTATGATATAATTGTATGACTTGGTAAAATAGGATTACTTTGTTAAAATGTCTTAATAAAATAAATACTATGCCAGCTAAAGACATCTATCACAATATGGATTCCTTAACTAATAAATATCGTCAAATCATTAAAAAAATTCTCGAAGAATATACTGATTTTCTTGGCAATGATGAACAGGTTACAGTTGAATTTGTGTTAGACGAAAAAAATGATCGTTATTTATTAGTAGAAACAGGTTGGAAAAATGGTTATCGGATATATGGAACTTTATTACATCTTGATTTAATTGATGGTAAAATTTGGATTCAACATGATGGCACTGAAGAGGGTATTGCTAATGATTTGGTGGCTGCGGGAATACCAAAAAGACATATTATTTTAGGTTTTAAGTCTCCTGAAATTTGGAAACATACAGAATTTGCTGTTTCTTAGGTAAAAATTTGTTAATTACTGTTTAGTTAAGCATTGAAGTGGGTATACTGTTATAATATCCTTTGTCGCAATTTCGGCTGTAATTAATAGGCTCACTCACATTTTATTCTTAATCAAAAATTTGTGATACTTGCAAATTTAGGCTATTAAATTGTGGAGATATAACTAAATTATCACCGGAAAAAATTCCTATCTCAGTGTAAATTTCATTAATTAATTCTAAAACTAATATACTTTGGGTTTGGGGGTCAATAATCCAATATTCAGGAATACCACAATCTTGATATTGTAGCCGCTTGGCAATAAAATCTCTATCTCTTTGTAATTCTCCAGGACTAACTACTTCCACAACCAATAAAGGTGGTAACATTGATAGGCGAATAGTGTTCCGATTTGCTAATTGTTGAATATGTTCTTCTCGAATAATAGTTAAATCAGGATAACGGTTTCTGGGTTCTCCTCTTACTTCCAATTCTAAACCATGTCCTCGCACTCTTTTATAACCCAAAAGTGAGCCAAATTGAATTAGCAAAAATGTAGCAATTTGCACATTGATTCCTGATTCTGGGGGCATTTCAATTAACTCTCCATTAAATAATTCATAAAGTTTATCTGTACCATCATCATAGGATAAATACTCTTCAAAGCTTTGAAATTGATGTTTAACTTGTAGCATCAGAGTTACTCCATCTATTGCCGTAGTTAGTTATAGTTTAACACTATTGATTTCTCTTTACGTCTCTGCACGAAATTAAATGTAACCCACTTATCAGAAAATTTTAGACCTTCACATTAGCAATAATCCCAAGTTTGCTATAATCATTATTACTTCAATATAATCGGTTACAACATGATAATCTGGCTCAATTGCCGCATCGTCGTGACTTAAATTTGCTTGTAGTAGCTATTGCAAGAGTGTTAGAATATCAAACATGGTCTGTATGTGGTTTTTGAGTTTTTGTTTTGGAAGACTATAACTCTACTACATTAGCCCTCTCTTCATCCTCTTTTTTTTGCTACAGTATTGATGTTATTGCTTTATTTTTAGGGTTGGATAAATAGTAAATTATCATGGTTGAATTTAACTGGATTAACGGTTTAATTGGGGGTATCCTCATTGGTATCAGTGCCACTATTCTTTTAGCATTTAATGGTCGGATAGCCGGAATTAGTGGTATGGTTAATGGTGCTATCAGTTTTAACAAAAACGACGCTTGGCGCTGGTTGTTTATGTTAGGAATGTTAGCTGGTGGTGCTATTTATGAATTTATTTTGTCAACCCAACCAACTCCTACTTCAAAGTTTGCACCCTTAACAATGATTATTGGTGGCTTGATCGTTGGTTTTGGGACGAGAATGGGAAGCGGTTGTACCAGTGGACATGGAGTGTGTGGTTTAGGTCGTTTGTCAGTGCGATCGCTTGTAGCTGTCTTGACTTTTCTTTCCACTGCTTTTGTAACTGTATTTATTGTCCGTCATTTGTTAAATTAAGTTGGTTAATAATAGCTGATTTATTAGTCATTAATTTTATCCAGGGAGTAAAGTAACCATGAATATTAAACAGTATTTGACAATTTTTATTTCAGGGTTATTATTCGGGTTGGGTTTAGGGTTTTCTCAGATGATAGATCGAGAAAGAGTTCTTGGTTTTTTAGATTTAGCTGGAGTTTGGGACCCGACACTGTTGTTCGTTTTGGGCGGTGCTGTGACTGTAACTTTAATTTCCTTTCGCTTTGTGTTAAAACTTCCTCATCCGTTATTAGACGATAAATTTTATTTACCTACTCAGCAAAATATTGATTCATCTTTAGTTGTAGGATCAGCAATTTTTGGTATTGGTTGGGGGATTTCTGGCTATTGTCCCGGTCCGGGAATTACTGCTTTAGTATTAGGCATTTTCAATCCTGTCTTGTTTTTAATTGGCTTAATTATAGGTTCTTTAACTTATAAGTTTTATAGAGATTTGAATCAACAGTCAAATGTTAATAGTTAACCAATTAGTAATAAGTTGATGAAAAATTTGCAACAAATATTGCAGTATATAACATTTAGGAAAATAAATCAATGAGTTTACCGCTAAATACAGAGAACGAACAACCTGTTACCGAACCAATTCAGATTACTTATTTTATTGATATTCTTTGTATTTGGGCATATATTGCTCAAATTCGGATTGATGAATTGAAATCTACATTTAAAAACCAAATAGTGATTAATTATCACTTTGTTTCCGTATTTGGAGATGCCCGTTACAAACTAGAAAACCGTTGGCGCGATCGCGGTGGATTAGCCGGTTATAGTAACCACGTTCAAGAAGTAGTGGCAAGATTTAATCACCTCAGCGTACATCCAGAAGTTTGGAAAAATGTCACTCCCCATTCCTCCACCTCTTGCCATTTATTTCTGAAAGCTATTCATTTACTAGAAAGCAAAGGATTAATAGAAAGCAAAGGAACACAAAGTTGTTGCGAAACAGCTATTACCGCTTTACGTCAAGCTTTTTTTCAGGATTTACAGGATATTTCCCATCGCAAGGTACAGTGGTCAATTGCAGAAGCTTTAGAATTTCCTATCAGTCAAATTCAAGCAGAAATTGATAGTGGTGCAGCCTATGCTGAACTATCAAGGGATTTTCAAGAGGTGAAAGATTATAACGTTACTGTTAGCCCGACAATGATTTTTAATGAAGGACGACAACGTCTCAATGGCAATGTGGGCTATCGGGTTATGGAATCTAATATTCGGGAATTAATTTCCAATGTACCCGGAGAAGCATCGTGGTGCTAAATCTGTGAAAATTCATCTCTAGTTGTAGGGTGCGTCAGACTGGATAAATCCTGTAAATAAACAGATTGTTGGTATCTGACGCACCCTACCAATGTGCCAGTTGCGTAAGTCCTGTATTATTCTCACTTTAGTCATATAACCAAGTATTTTGGGAAAAATCCGCACTATCTTGATTAGGCTTTTCTTGCAGTCTTTCTACTGATCTATGAGATTTTTTGTATTGGATAGATTTGGAAATTTGACTAGCCTGTTGACTCAGTTGTGGATAAGATGGTTGAGTAGGTTGTTGTAAAACCTTGATTTCTTCTAGCAACTGAGAGTTAGAATCTGCTAATTGTAAAGCGGTTTGTTTCGTTTCCAAAAGTTCCTTCGTTAAACGTTCTACCAATGCTTCTTTTTCAGAAAAAGCTATTTGTAAATCACTAATTTGCTTGATTAAAGTGGATTCTTTTTGTTTTAATGTAGAAACTGTTTGTTGCAATTCTTTAATACTGGTTTCTAGTTCTAACTGATTATTGATGGGAATAACAGGATTATTATCCGTTTGTACTTGGGCTTCCAATACTGGTTCAGCCGAAATTTCAATTACAGGTTCACCTTGTAGAGGTGTAAATTTTGTGGTTTCTTCTTGTATTAAGTTAGAGAGATTTTTTTTAGGCATTACTTTATCAACTCCAATTACGCCGTCATTGTTTAAGTATACGCCTTGAAGTGACAATAAAATCTCAGATTCCCAATTTCTTGGAAAAATTGGATATTTGATTATTTCAGTTCAGGGATGATTAGCTGTATAGAATCAGATTTTAGGAGTTATTGACCGCAGATAAACGCAGATAAACGCAGATGAATACGGATGAATTATTGATATTAGTTCAGATAATAGATAAAATTAAGATGTTTAATTACCTATCCATTTTCTGTTTTGGCTACTATACCTTGTCCTCGTTGTCATCAAATTATTGATAGTCAAGCAATTACTTGTCCTCAATGTCGCTTGTTGCTGAAAGCTTACGGACATCCTGGTATTCCCTTGCACCGCGCTCAAGGAAATGATTATTTATGCGACAGTTGTAGTTATCATTTTGATCATACCTGTAATTTTCCCCAATATCCCTATGCTCAAGATTGTACTCTCTATCAAAATATGGAAGAAAGTACATTAGAATTGCAAAAGCAACATTCTCATCATAGCTTGAGTACAAGGATTAATAATTGGATTAAACGCCATCAAAGTTTGTTATTAATACTAGCGTTGTTATTAGTTTGTTTATTAATAACTTTGTTTAATTCTTGATTTGATGGTATTAGCTATCTCCTTAAACTTTCTTTAATTCTAAGTTTTCGGGCATAGTTTCCATTGTTGACGAAATCTCTTCTTCAAATATTTCTAAATCAAACCAAAAAGTAGTACCCATACCAACTTCACTTACCAAATTGACTTGACTGTGATGTCTATCCATAATGTTTCTGACAATTGATAAACCTAAACCTGTTCCTTCTAGAGTATGAACTCTATTTTCTACACGAAAGAATCGGTCGAAAATTGCTTGTTGATCTTCTGGTGCGATACCAATTCCTGTATCACTAATTTCAATTCTCACTTTACCAGCATGATGGTGAGCATGAGAATTAGCATTTAGTTGATAGGCACGAATAACTACCTTACCACCGGCTAGAGTAAATTTAAGAGAATTACCAATTAAATTCCCAAATACTTGCAGTAATAAATCATAATTGCCCAGAACAAAAGGTAAATTAGGGGTCAGTTCGTGGCATAGTTCAATACCTTTGTCTTTAGCATTAAGCTGATAGGTACGTAATGTTTGTTCTATAGCTTGTGGTAAGTCTACTTTATCAAAGGTGTAATTTCGACCTGATTCAAGTTTTGATAAATCTAAAACGTCATTAACTAAACGGGTGAGTCTATCAGTTTCATTATTAACTGTTTGCAGAAATTCTTTGCGTTCATCAATCCCTAAATCTTCACCATAATCATGCAGGGTTTCAATATAGGTTTTAATGTTAAATAAAGGTGTGCGTAATTCGTGAGAGATGTTGCTAATAAATTGGCTTTTTGCTTCATTTAGTTCTACCTCCCGGCTAATATCTTGGACGGTGATAGCTATGCCTTTAATACTTTCTCGTTGCAGGTTGAGAACTGTAGTTAAAACAATGCGAATTGTGCGTTGAGTGGGTTGTTTGAGGAGGATACGAAATTCGGCACTTTCACATTCACCTGCTGCCATTTCATACAAAGTCCGGGATATTTCCATTTGCACACTATGGGGTAAGTAATGCAGGATATTACTACCAACAACATCCACACCTTCCCAAGCAAAAATCCGTCTGGCGGTGGGATTGACTAATATTACTTGCATATTATTATCAATCAAAACTGCACCATCAGCAATGGTGGAAACTAAGGTTTCTAATTTAGCTTTTTCGGCAGTTAATTCTTCAATATTTTGTTCTTCATAACGTTCTAGCCGTTCTGCCATTTCATTAAAGCTGAAAATTAGTTCTCCTAGTTCACCACCTAGAGGTATATCTATCCGTTGTTTAAAGTTTCCAGCCGCAATTTGTTTAACGCCTACTAGCAATTCTTTAATAGGTTTAGTAATAGTTAAAGCATTAATTACTCCTGCTAAAATCACCATGACCCAAATTGTGATAAAGACGGCAATGGTAACATCACGGGTAAAATTAGTGGATATGACTGCGGTTTGATTAGGGTTAATACCAACTGCTAACACACCTAAGTATTTGTTGTCTACTATTAAAGGCACAAATACATCGGTAACTGCACCATCGGGGGTGTTATGCTGCCTAACCATTGGCTGATCTTCATTGCCAGGATAATCTTCTGGTAGTTGGATATGGCGCTTAATGGTGAGGGAGTTTTCTACCTCTGGTTCCCAAAAGGGAAGACCAAAAAAGATTTGCCCAGTTTCATCGGCGTATAACATATAACGCACGCTAGAAGTGGCACTGAAAAAACGTTGGGAAAATTGGGCAACTTCAGTTAAATTTTGATCGGCAATTAGGGGGGCTACATTTGCCGCCAGGAGTAATCCTAGATCACGACCAAAGCGGGTATCATTGAGACGTGCATCTTGCTGAATTGTGTTTACAGCCCAGAAGGTCAAACCACTCATGACCAAGGAAACCATGAGGGTGGCGACGGCTAGGAGTTTGGTCTGAAGAGTGAATTCTGACCACCAATTGGCGATACTTGCGGCGAGGGATGCGTTGCCTTTGTCCAGCGCAGCGATCGCTTTTGACGCACCAGAGGCAAATTCATTTCGGAAATTTCTAAAAATATCCAGCATCTTAAAATACAAGTGTTAGTAAGTAGTTAGACAAAATTAAATTCAATCGGGTCGTCAGGGAAAAGGGAACAGAAAGACAATGTGTGTAATTAATTTTGTCCGATTACCTCTTCTTTCCTAATTTAACTATGTTTTTGGAGTAATCGTGAAAACTAAGTCGAAACAGAGGTTATGTGATGTGACTATTACAATGTAAAATAGGTAATAATCTCCAGTTCAACATCGAGAATATTTTGACTTTCCTAGTTGAACTCACATTC
Source organism: Dolichospermum sp. UHCC 0259 (assembly GCF_009711935.1). Classification (GTDB taxonomy): domain Bacteria; phylum Cyanobacteriota; class Cyanobacteriia; order Cyanobacteriales; family Nostocaceae; genus Dolichospermum. Next base: position 23,975 of record NZ_VIKX01000323.1, read on the forward strand.
TAACTCAGTAAATTATTTCCCAAATACTTATAACTAACCGAATTAAAATTTTTCTCTTCTATTTATGACTTCTCCTGAAATACCCCGCAAATTACCCAGTCAAGCGATCGCTGCGAAAATTTTTCACGTCGGCAATGTCATCAGTTTATTTATCATGATCACCAGCGGCTTGCAAATTTACAATGCAAACCCTGTCTTTGGTGGACGTGGTGGATTAACTATTTTCCCCCTGTTTACTTTGGGTGGTTGGTTGGCTGGAGGTAGACATTGGCATTTTGCAGCCATGTGGCTATTTTCTATAAATCTGTTTTTCTATGGAATTTATATTTTTGTTACCCAACGCTGGAAAAATAGATTTGTTAGCAGCAAAGATATCAAAGCATTACAAAAAACTCAGAATCACCAACGTTTAAACTATGCTTGGCATCGAATTATTTATACAGCCATCATTCCGATTTTATTACTAGCAATATTTACAGGCATAGGAATGTATAAACCTGCTCAATTTTATTGGATAGTTGATATTTTTGGCAGTTGGCAAGCATTAAGAATTGCCCACTTTGCTTCTGTACCAATAGTCGTAATATTTGTTTGGTTTCATTGGCGATTGGGGCAGAATGTAGGCGGCAATGCCCTAACAAAATCTATGTTTTGGTAAAAAGTAACAACATTGAGGAATCAAAATGAATAATCATGAATTTACACGGAGAAAGTTTTTAGAAATTTCCGGTTTGTCGAGTATGAGTTTATTATTGGGTGGTTGTGGTACACCGATGTTTTCAGACTTGGTAGGAAAACTTTCTGAACCTCTCAATCAGAAATTTCAAGAATTAATATTTCAGCCTCAAAAGCCAGTTCCCGAATTTTTACCTAGTCAAATTGAACCAAGTAAATTAATAATTAATAGCTTTAAATCTACACCCATTATTGATTTAGAAAAATATCGTTTAATTGTAGATGGTGAAGTAAATCATCCACTGAGTTTAAGTATGGCAGATATTCAAGCCTTACCCCTTACTTCTATGATTATTCGTCATGTTTGTGTAGAAGGCTGGGCAGCAATTGTCCAATGGGGTGGCATTCGTTTGAGAGAAATTATTGCCCTTTCTCAACCTAAATCCCAGGTTAAATATGCCTATTTTCAATCAGCAGATGGTTATTATGAAAGTTGGGATATAGCTTCAGTTTTACACCCACAAACCCTATTAGCTTATCAAAAAAATGGTGCAGCTTTGCCTGTGGAAAATGGTGCGCCTTTACGATTAGCTTCACCCATTAAACTTGGCTATAAACAAAGTAAATGGGTAACACGAGTTACCCTCACCAGTAAATTATCAAATGCTAAAGGTTATTGGGAAGATATGGGTTATGAATGGTTCGCTGGATTGTAAATTGAGTCAGGAGTCAGGAGTCAGGAGTCAGGAGTCAGGAGTCAGGAGTCAGGAGTCAGGATGAAGAAGAAAGAAGGAAATTTCTAATGACCAATTACCAATTACCTTATTTTTTCACTAAAATATAGGCATTTGTATATTCAGGTAATTTTTGAATATATCGTTCAAAATCTTTTTCACTAGCAAAAGTTCCTGCTAAGAAATCAAGTTGATAGAGGTTAGGTAAAAATGCCCCACCTGTATCGGCAATTACGCCCATTCTTAACCGTTTCTGATTGTCTTCAGTAACAATTATTCTGCCTAAACCAATGTTTAGCACATCTCCTGCAAATGTTACTCCTGGTTTAATGGATATTTTAGCATCTATTTTATATCCATAACCTTTAATTGCATCAACTTCTTGAAAATACCAATAACGCTTTTGTGCAGTAGCTTTTAAGCCCCGAATATAGGACATTCCATTATTTTTGTCTACGTTTAAAAACTCTTTAGTTCCATCAGTAAAATTAACTAAAACAGTTCCCTGCATTAGTGCTGCTTCTAAACCATTGCGAGTTAAATAAGCAATAGGTTTAACCTTGCCAAATTCCTTACCTCCAGGTTCATAAATACCTGATAAAACGTCTTGTTTTGTATATTTAGTGTAAAATTTATCTTGACTCACTTCTTCGTTAATAGCGTAAATTGGTGTATTGTATTTAGAAGTTTTTTGTCGAGAACCTGAATGAATAAAAGCTGCATATTTAGTAATTCTTAATTTTTTCTGTTGGGGATTTTCTGGGTTATGGGCAGACCATTTAATTACGCGAAAATTGGCGTTAATAAAGTTAGGATCTTGTAACCGAGTTGTTCGCTTATTAGAAATGTCTTCTTCTAAGACGACAATCATAAAATCTAATGTTTTCAGAATATCTTTAACGGTAACTCCTTGAGTTACTAAGATACCTGTGCGTTGAATATCGGGATCTTCTTGAGAGTATTTTTGAAAATATTTTCTAGTATTTGTAAGTACGGTTAATAAATCACCTTGATTAAAATTGATGGGATTATTTGGTAATTTTCCTGCTGTCAATACTCGATTAGAATTAATACTGTATTGATATTTTTTCCATTCATTAATAACTGAATAGAATGCGTATTTTACATTATTTTTGGCATTTATGTTAGAGGGTTTTGGCGTAGATAAATTATTAGTAAATGCTTCAATTGGAGGATTTCCTATTTGGGATAATGATACATTTTTAACAATTTGTTGTTGTTGAATTGGCTGCTTATTAGTGAAACTAATTACCAATAAAGCAGTAATAAATGCTGTGATTTTGAATTTTTGATTAAGTAGGTAAACATAATAAAACCAATATATGTTTAGTTTTGTGAAACCCGTAAAACAACCTATTTGTAAGGCATTCATTGAATTTACATTTCGTCACATACCTTTAAATTTTTCGGTTTACCTACTTAAATAGAATACGCATAATTCATGAAGACCAACAATGATTATGCCCCATTTTAGCATTCTCAGAAATGTTGACAATGGGAAATATGCCCAATTATGATGATTAATCATCCATTTCTTTTAAGGTAGCTAATGCTGAAGGTGATAAACGACTAAGATAGCGGAATATCCAATATTTAACTATAGTGTCTAAAATTACAGGAAATGTGGCAATAAACATAAAGATATAATTTCTATTTGCTGGTAAACCTAAGTGTTCTGTAAATCCTTCCAGAATTATTTCCCAACCATGAGGTGAGTGAAAGCCGACAAATACATCTGTACAGAGGATAATTAAAAAAGCTTTAGCACTATCGCTTAAACCATAAACAACTTGATCTATAAAGTGTTGAAGAGAAATAATATCTTTGGTACTAAAAATAATGACCAATGCAAAAGCAATTAAGGCTATAATATCAGCAAAGGTATTACTAATGGCGTTGGTACTTTTATGTTGAAATTTTGCTGCTAGTTCTATGGCTTTGGCTTTAATCTTAGATTCTCGATTTTCTGGAGAAATTTTAGTTTCTGAATCCAGTAAACTTTCAAACTTTAATTTTGCTGTAAATATTTTTAATTCATGAAAGGCTTTGTCTTCCATTTCCTGATTGAGAAAAATTTGCCCGGAGTTATCGTTTCTCAGGTTTTCTACTATGGGAAGAATAAACAGCCGTTTGGATAGGTGATGAGTTAGCAGGGGAATTATAATCAATAATAATAAGAATTTGATGGCTATAGTTGTCCGCTGTCTGGATATTTGATATTTTTTAATAAATTCTTGATCTGCGTTTGGAGATATATCACTGAGAATTTTCTGGAATGTTTTTCCAATTGATCTGGGAAATATGCCCGTTTTTAAGAATGTAAATGATTGTGAAGAGGTATCTTTATTAGATGATTGTGATGATTTTTTCACGGTAAGATAAATCTTTCTAGTTTGAGTCCGAGGTTAGATGTAGCTATTATAAACTCCTACAACTATAACAATTAAAAAAGTTTATATTCAACTGTGAAATAAATACCATTTTCTTGTAATGTATTTCCAGTTCTATCTAACTTAACTAAGGGAATACCCCAATCAATTCTAGCATTAAAGTTGTTAGCAACTAGAAAACGTAAACCTAAACCGACGGATGATAAGGTTTGTTTGGGAATCTTAACTTCAGAATCAGAGTGATTCCAAACTGTGCCAAAATCGAAAAATGGAGCTAATTGGACTGTAGTTTGCCATTTAGGTATTTTCAGGATTGGGGTACGCAGTTCTGCGGATGCAAATAAGCCATTGTCAGCCAATAATTGATCTTGACGATAACCTCTAATGCTCTGTTGCCCACCAATACTTAGTTGTTCGAGGGGGACTAGAGGACGATCAGCTAGTTGTAAATCAGAGCGCAATAATAAGGTTGTATCTGGTGTTAATAAGCGTAAATATTGGGTTTGTCCCCGCCAAGTTATAAACTGACTATCAGGTGCTTTATCGTTAATGGTGGAATTTAAAGCATTAATCCCCCAGTTAAATTGCGAACGGAGAGCAAATACTTGTTGGGTATTTCTTTGAGTATATTCCTGGAAAAAACGGAGAGCAGAAATTTTTGTTTCTCCTTGTTCGTTTGCACCGATAGATAAAGGAAAAGGAATATTTAAAAGTGAGGTTTGTGATTCTTGTCGAGAAGCTGTTAAACCTATGGTAAATTCTTCCTTTGGTGTTTGTTTTAGGGGTTGACGATAGGTGATTTGATAGTTGTGTGATTCTGACTGGATATCTAAGGTGTTAAAGGGCTTTTCCAGAATATTACTATTGCTTAGACTATAGTTTAAGCTAATAGTCCCATTGTAGGGGTTGATGGGAAATGAATAACTTAAATCATCGAGGGAGTTACTACCATCGGTATTGATATAGCCTACATGAAAGCGATCGCCAAATCCTAAAAGATTATTGTGACTAATTTGCAATTGACGGCGGATACTACCAACACTAGGTGATCTTTGATTATCAAAATTTAGCTGAGTAGAGAAAGCTTGAGCCTCCCGCACCTTGATTTCTAATGTACTTACCCCCGGACGAGAACCGGCTGCTAATTCTGCTGATAAATTAGCAATTAAAGGGTCAAGTTGGAGCATTTGTAAGGACTCAAGCAAGCGATTTTGATTTAAAGGAGCTTTGGTCGCTAATGCCAATCTACTGCGAAGATAACCAGCTTTTAATCTTTGTAAACCTGTAACATTAATTGACTCAACTTCACCTTCAATCACTTCTATTTTTACTACCCCATTTTTTAATTCTTGGGGAGGGATAAATGCTCCAGATGTAATATATCCAGATTTTACATATAGTTGGCTAATAGCTTCCTGCGCTTTAAGTAATTCAGCAAAAGAAATAGGATGTTTAGTAAAAGGTTCTAATGTTTTTGCTAATTCTGTTTGACTAAAAACAGTGCTACCAATAACATCAAATTGTGTAACTGTAATTGTTCCCGGAATTTGTTCTAATGATGGTTGGAGAATTGAAGGAATTTGTCCTGGTGTTGGTAATAGCTCTTCTAAAGGTGGTAATGGTTGAGTTTCGGGTAGAGGTTGGGGAGTTGGTAATACTGTTGGATCTTTAGGTGTAACAGGTTGTGTAATTATTTGGGCGTTAGCTGATAATAAGAGATTGGGGAAAAAAATCACCAATTCAATAGAAAAAAATAACCAATTAAATATGATTTTGTAGGAATTTTGAGGTTGGTTTTTCACTTTTTTAACACACCTTAATTTTGCAATAATAAATAGTAACATACTGATCTAAAACCTCATCTTACTATCCTTTTTTTAAGATGATGAATTTCTATCAAATTAGAGCCAATTACCTATGAGTACAAAAGCTGACCAAAAATAGGGATGTTTAAATTCCTCTTGATTTAAAATTGCTAATTGAGCGCGACGCAGAGCTTCAGATTTTGTAATTTTACTATTAGCTAATTCCTGATAAAATTTAGTCATGAGTAAAGAGGTTGCTTGATCATCAACAGACCAAAGACTAGCAACTGTACTCCGCACTCCAGCTTTGACTGCTATTCCTGCTAAACCTAAACTAGCTCTTTTGTCTCCACTTGCAGTTTGACAAGCACTTAAAACTAATAATTCAATTGGACGAATTTGCTTTTTATCAGAACGTAGTATATTCGTCAGTTGATCAATGTTTAATTGACTATCCCAGGTTAAAATAAAAGTATCTTCTGCTTTGGAACTAAATTGACCATGAGTTGCTAAATGAACTATTTGAGCCGGATATTGTTTAATATTTTTTTCTAGAGTTGAGTTTGTAAAAGACTCATTTTTTAATAAAATTCCATTAGGAAACTTAGCTTTAATTTGTGCTAATTCTAATATTACATTAGGAAGGGCATCAAATTTTTCACGAGATTCACTTATTCCTGCTGCAAACAATTGTACTTGTTCTCGTAATAAAGGTTTAATATCTACAAGTTGCAAGCTAGGAGCAAGAGCAATGCTATATTTTTCGATTAAATATTGTTTACCATCATAAAGAGCAGCTAAGGGAATATTTCTGAATACTCCATCCGAAATAAAGACTAAATTTTTAATCTTGCTATGTTCTAATTTTGTAGCTAATTCTTTGTTAATTAACCAATTATAAATTTGTTGAGATAATCTTAATCTTCTTTTGTTTGCACCTCTAGCATTAGTTAATTCACGTTTTAATTCTTTAATACCGTTCTCTAAATCTACTTGAGATATAGGTTGTGAATACTTTTGTAGCGGTTGATTCGGTAAAGCTACAATTAATTCTAGCCTATCTTTTAAAATCAGAGTATAGAAAACAGCAGTGGTAGGATCATTAAGTTCATCTATTTCTACAGGTTTACTGTTTAAACAAGCATTACGGAAGAAATTATCTAATTCTGCTAGTTGTAAATCTTCAATTACTTGTCTAGCTTCTTTAAGTTCTGCTTGACTGGAGTTTTCATGTAATAATAATCCTGCTAATTCTCGATAAACTGGTTCAACATCTTCTCGAAAAGAAAATTGCAAATCGGAACTAATAGCAACTAAATCAGTTCTGATATTTTTTAAAGTTTTCACAGTTTGTTGATAGGCAAATATGGCATCTTTTTGGTTTCCTGCTGCTGCTAATATTCTACCTAGTTGCCATTGCCATTTATAACTAATATCTGGTGCTTTAATTCTTTGAGCAATTAATACTGCTTTTTCTGTCAATTTTTGCGCTTCTGGATAGCGGTGATTTTTTTCATAGACATTACCTAGCACTCCTAACGTATAACTTTCAGCACGATTATCTGCTAATTTTTGCGCTAAATTTAATGCTGTTGCTAATTCTTTAACAATTAAATTTTGATAAGTTTTCGCTATTTCTTTATTTTTGAGAATAGTTTTAGCGAAAGTAATCCGAGCATAAACCGCACTGCGACTAGCAGGTAGTTTAGTTAAAATATCTTGGATTTTGGGAATTAATACTTGAACTTCTGGTACTTTTTGATCAGATAATAACAAATCAAATTGATTTAAATAGGCTTGAATGAGTAAATCGGAAGTAGGTGATTTTTCAATGGCTTGTTGATAATAATTAATAGCTTGCTCAGAGTTTAATTTTAATCTCTGGGTTTTACCTAAACTAATGAAAACTTCAGTTATAATGGTAGAATTAGATGCTAATTTTTTAGCAACAGTCAAACTTTGATTTAAGACTTGTGTAGATTCATCTAATTTTCTTACTCCTCGAAGAACATCACCTAAAGTTAAAAGTGCTTTAGCTTTGAGTAAAGTATCTGGTTGTTTATCTAAAATTGCTTGAGTTGCCGTCAAATTTTTAACAGCTTGATTATATAAACCTAACCCTTGTAATGACTGAGATTCGTTAATTTTAGTTCTAATTAATCCTATACTGTCTCCTGATTTTTCATAAATATCAATTATCTGTTGCCAAGTATCTAAAGAAGCTTGAGAATCACCAATAGATAATTGAATTTGTCCTTGCACTTCCAGAGTTTTTGCCAATAATTCTTGACGCTTTTTGTTGTCTGCTATTTTGGATAAATATTTGATGCTTTCTGCTACAGCCTGTTTAGCTTCTTGAGGATTTCCCATTTTCTGGTAAACTAAACCTAAATTTCGCCAAGCTATAATTTGTCCAGTCAAATTATCTTGTTTTTGATAGTTATTAATGGCATCTTTTAAGTTGGTAATAGCTGGTTGAAATTCTCCATTTTCGTATAATTTTTGAGCTTGATTTTCCAAAGATAGAGAACTTTCAGAAGTTATGGAAATATTACTAACATTAGCTAAAACAGGAAAAGGATTCAATACATAGCTTAATGATAATAAACTTAAAACCAAGAGCTTGCGATTTAGCATTATGATATTGCCCCCTCATACCCATTTCTTTAGTCTACTATACCCCTGTTACAACTTTTGCACTTTATTTAATCCACATTCCTTAGAGGATGTTTGAAAAGTATCAGAATTAATTGAGATCCCCCCAACCCCCCTTAAAAAGGGGGGCTAAATTCCTCAAAGTCCCCCTTAAAAAGGGGGACTTAGGGGGATCTGCGGGTGTCAGATCCCACACGAAAAAGTTTTCAAACAATCTCTTAGGAAAATATTTATTACAACAATTGGAAACAGCAATTGCTTTGGAGGGGTTTAAGCAGATTTGGATTGGATTGAAACTGCCAGTAAGTAGGTGAACACAATAAAACCGAACTGTGTAAAGAAACTAACGACAATTTTCAACGCCAACCTACTTATTTTAACTGAAGCTGTTAAACTTTATGAAAGTAATAGTTATCTACCAACAATCGGTGTAGAAACCAGCAGATGCGATCGCGTTTATGTAAAATATCTATGATCAAGATATTCCAAGATTTACTTAATCTTTTTCTTAAATCTTCTTGTCCGCTGTGTCAACGTTCTACGCAGAGGGAACTTTGTCCATATTGTATTCGGCAAATCCAAAGTTGCCATAAGCAAAATCCCGCTTATTTATGGAAGCAACCATTACCCATATTTGTGTGGGGAAATTATGGTGGTGCTGTTAAAAGGGCGATCGCTGCCCTAAAATATGAGAATCAACCACAAATTGGTTATGTTTTAGGCGAATGGTTAGGGGAATCATGGTTATTACATTCACCTCAACCACAACAACAGGTTTTAGTTGTTCCTATTCCTATGCACCCTAAAAAACAAAAACAACGCGGTTTTAATCAAGCCGCATTAATAGCGGAAGGTTTTTGTAATGTGACAGGATACAAATTGAAAGTCAATGCTTTAGAACGCATTAAGGAAACTGAAGCCCTATTTAATTTGTCCCCAGTCCAAAGACAAGAAAACTTAGCAGATGCTTTTATCATTGGTAAAGATTTGCGTCGTCGTCCCCATATACCAATATTATTAGTAGATGATATTTATACTACTGGTGCTACTGTTAAAGCTGCTGTCAAGACATTTGAACAACATCAAATTACAGTCTTGGGTGTAGCCGCTGTTGCCACGACAAATAAATAAAAATAAAGCTATATTAGATTGGTTGCTCGATATTTGTGGGAACAGTATTTTTATTTATGAAAAAGATTTTTACAGTGCATTTAAACCAAATGTTAATTATTCCTATCACATTACTAACAATGGGAATATGGATCAAAACAGCCTCAGCACAAAATAAGTTATATAGCCCTATTCCATTAATTAATTTGACAGAAATTTCTGATACTCTATCAAATAAGGATATTCCCACAGGTCAAGGGGGATTTGCGCGTGATTATTCCATCAAATTAAATCAGGGTGATAATTTATCTATTGATTTGTCATCGGAAAACTTTGACGGTATTATTACACTATTAGCTCCCAATGGTTCAACAGCAGGAGAAAATGATGATGCTCCTGATGGTACCAGCAATTCTCTATTATTTACCCGCATTACAGAAGCAGGAACTTACATTGTGCGGGTTCGCTCTTTTGGGGAAACTGGGGTGGGTAACTTTAAACTCAAGGTAACAAAACTGCAACCAGTTAAGTAGATATAAACCACCATTTGTATATACATCTAGTTTAATTAATTGGAGTTTTAGTAGTGGTTATATGAATATAAAAATGGTAATTTTTTTGATTTCATAAAATTCAATCCTCTTACAAACAACAACTAATAGCCAACTCCGCATTTTTCACCAACGTCTCCTTATCAAGGGTCGAAACTGAATATTGAGGAGTTGCTTGTAATAACTTTTCCACCCTCTCCCGCGCAGCTTCTACAACTGCTGCATCTAAACTACCATTATCCAAACTAGCAGAAAAATCTTCAGCTATTTTATATGTTCGTTCTAAAGAAGAAGAATTGATATTTCGAGAAACTATAAACAAATCACAACCAGCATGAAAAGCCCGCACAACTGTTCCTGATTGCATAAACATCTCAGATACAGCTTTCATATCTAAATCATCAGAAACTATCACACCTTGAAAACCTAACTCTTCTCGTAAAATATCATTCAAAATGATTTTAGATAAAGTTGCTGGTACTTCTGGATCAATTTGTGGGAACAAAATATGCGCCGTCATAATTAACGGAATTTGTGACTGAATTAATGTTTGAAAAGGAATCAATTCCCGATTTCGCAAATCTTCTAAACTCAAATTTAAGATTGGTAATTCCAAATGGGAATCTGTGCTGGTGTCGCCGTGTCCAGGAAAGTGTTTAGCAGAACCTAAAATTCCTTCTTCCCGTAATCCTTGGTAATATTCTCGCGCTGCTTGACTAGCGGTTTCTGGTGTAGTTCCAAATGCACGAGCGCCAATAATTGGGTTTTGGGGATTAGAGAAAATATCTGCAACCGGAGACCAAGAAAGATTAATTCCCAGTGATTTTAATTCTAGTGCTGTGGCTTTGGCAACTTCATAAGCATGAGACTGCAATAAATAAGCTTGAGGAAAGCGGGTAATTGGTAAAGGTGTCCGCACAACTCGCCCACCTTCATGATCTAAAGTAGTAAATATGGAGTCACGCTCAGTATATTGGCGAACTTCATGAATGAGGTTTTTAAACTGTTCTAACCAAACTGGATATGGTACACCGTCAAGAAAGTTTTTGGCAAAAAAGATGACACCAATCGGTTTTAGTTCATTTAACGCCCGTTTATCATCATCATTTAAACTTGTCCCGGAAATACCCAGAATGAGATGATTACCAAAGCTTTGTGATGATTGGGATATTGACATAATTAGTTTGATATCAATAAAGGATAAAGCCTTTTCTACTTTATCCTTCCAGCTTACTAAAAGTTGGAAACTAATAACTCACTTTTGGCATTAGCCATGTCTTCAGTTTTTGGTGGAGATGGTTTTAAGGTCATTTGTGGGGCATTTTGTTGTAAAACTACAGCTTTATAAGCTACGATTCCAGTATGTTCACTATCGAGACAACGAGCCGCAGTTCGAGATAAATCCAGGTTTCTGGGTAAAATATACGGACCACGATCATTAACGCGCACAATCACGGATTTATTGTTTTCTAAATTTGTAACTTTTAAGAAAGTATTAAAAGGTAAGGTGCGATGGGCAACAGTAAAATCATCTTGATTATATATCTCACCATTTGCGGTTAAGCGACCATGAAAATAGCCACCATACCAAGAAGCTATACCAGAAAGTTTTGTGGTTGAGGACTGTAATCCATACATTTCCATTTGTCCTTGTACCAGTGTCAGCGGTTTGGTATGGAGTGCTGCTCGCAAATTATTAGTCCATTCTATTGCTAAAATATCACCGCTGCGACCAAGTTGCTGAGAGAGTTTTTGATCTATTGCAAATAGTAAGCGATTACCTACCATCAAGGAAGGAGTTTTATCCACTAAGCCCGGTTGTAATTGTGTAGGCTGTACAGCAGGTGATTTCATTAATTGCTGCAAGCGATTTTGTAATGCTTTGGCTGTAATTTTATCAGGTAGTCTGGCAACAAAACTGTTGTTAACCCATACTTCGTAACTGGATGGATTCCGCTTGACAATCAATACTGGTGAGTAGTCATAACTTCCGTTTGGATCAACTGAATTGCTGATGACATTAAAGAAGCTTTGGAGCGATCGCACAACAGTAGAAGGTGATAAATCTACTTTAGGAAGACTAACTTGTGTAACTACTGGCAAAAAGTTAGTAGCATTTTTCAAGTGAGGTTGTGCAGCTATATTTTCTGGCACAGAGGGACAAAATTGCGTTTCTTTTGCCTTCAAGGTTATTGAAGGTGCGGCGATAGACTTATCTCTGTAGGATGATAATCGCCTATTTATCCAGTCAAACGTGAAAGCAGTTTTTGATATTAAGGTTTTTTGCCAAGCATTTTTATGTTGTTGAGCGATCGTCAGAAATTGAGCTTGCGGCTTAATTAAGTTGGCTGGACGTTGGATTGGAGAAAATGCAGCTATTAAACCCAATGGTAAATTTGCCGTCAACACCAAAGCACCACCTGTAAAGGATGTCACCCATAGTATTCCCGTTGATATCATAGTTTAGTTATTCTCCAGATAGATGCACAATTCCTAGAGAAATAATCCCCAGGTTGAATAAAAAAAGAGTTTTATGGAACAAAGAAAAAATTTTCTTGGAATTACATAATTTCTATGCGTTTTCAGATTTAATTATGATTAAACTGTCTGGGATCATCATATACCGTAATGGAGATTTAAATAAATAAAAGTTTTAAATCTAGTTTTGATGTATTACTAATATTTCCATTATTTTTGCTTATGACTAAAATTCTTATTTGCTATTTACTTTACTATCACATATATATCATGCGTATAAACACTGAGTAAAGAAGCATTTTTTGTATTTATGATGGGCAGTTAAGCAAAAATATACACTGATTCAAAATGAGTCATAAACTACACTAAATATTGATCACGTAAAAAAATTTTGTGTTTACCCCTGGATCGAAGATTAAGGTAAATTACATAGTCAGGGGGATATTTTGGGAATTTTTGGCGAAGCAATCAGACCTACCGTGCCAAATGTAAAGGATTGCAACGTATAATGAGAACGACAAAACAGTTAAGAAATATTGAAGAATAGTAGGTTTAAATGCGCGTAGCGATCGCGGGAGCGGGACTAGCAGGACTTTCCTGTGCAAAATATCTCACCGACTTAGGTCACACCCCCATTGTCTTGGAGCGCCGAGACGTAGTTGGGGGAAAAGTGGCTGCGTGGAAAGATGCTGATGGTGACTGGTACGAAACAGGGCTGCACATTTTTTTTGGGGCCTATCCCAATATGTTGCAGTTATTCAAAGAATTGAACATTGAAGATCGATTGCAGTGGAAAGAACACACAATGATTTTCAATCAGCCTGAAGCGCCGGGGACTTACAGCCGATTCGATTTTCCAGATTTGCCAGCGCCTATCAATGGGATGGTGGCCATTCTCAGAAACAACGATATGCTGACCTGGCCGGAGAAAATCAGTTTTGGTATTGGTTTAATACCTGCCATTCTCCAGGGGCAAAAGTACGTCGAAGAAATGGACAAATATTCTTTTCGGGAGTGGTTACAAAAACAAAACGTTCCCCCCAGAGTAGAAAAAGAAGTATTCATTGCTATGTCTAAAGCTTTGAACTTCATTGATCCAGACGAAATTTCCGCCACTGTCCTCTTAACGGCATTGAATCGCTTTCTCCAAGAGAAAAACGGTTCCAAAATGGCCTTCCTGGATGGTTCACCCACAGAAAGATTGTGTCAGCCAATTATTGACCACATCACTGAACACGGTGGTGAGGTGCGTCTGAATGCGCCCTTGAAAGAGATTTTACTCAACGAGGATGGAACTGTAAAAGGATTCCTACTGCGGGGCTTAAATGGGGCAGAAGATGAAATATTTACAGCGGATACCTATGTATCGGCTCTTCCCGTTGATCCTTTAAAGCCGATTTTGCCAAGTTCTTGGAAAGCAATGGAGTTTTTCCAAAAATTGGAGGGTTTGGAAGGTGTACCAGTGATTAATGTTCATATCTGGTTTGATCGCAAATTAACAGATATTGATCATCTGCTATTTTCCCGTTCTCCACTCCTCAGCGTTTATGCTGATATGAGTAATACTTGCCGTGAATATGCCAATCCTGACCGTTCCATGTTGGAATTAGTTCTAGCACCAGCCAAAGATTGGATATCTAAATCCGATGCAGAAATCGTTGCTGCAACTATTACTGAGTTAGAAAAACTTTTTCCCCAACACTTTGGGGGAGATAATCCGACTAAAATACTGAAATATCATGTGGTGAAAACACCGCGTTCAGTTTACAAAGCTACTCCAGGTCGCCAACAGTACCGCCCTTCACAGCAAACCCCCATTTCTAACTTCTATTTGACTGGGGATTATACAATGCAACGCTATCTCGCCAGTATGGAAGGGGCTGTACTTTCTGGTAAACTAACAGCGCAGGCGATATTTCAAGCGCTGACGGTAGCAAATTCCTCTAACCTGCAAACGCCAACACGACCGCCCGCCACGAATGCTGCAACTGCCTGATTCCCCCCCGCGCATGAAAACGCTGGTTTCTATAGATGATTCCTACACCCTTTGTCGAGAACTCACGGCTAAGTACGCTAAAACTTTTTATTTAGGTACGATGCTGATGAGTCCGGCCAAGCGCCAATCTGTTTGGGCAATTTATGCCTGGTGTCGCCGTACAGATGAATTAGTGGATGGTCCGGCATCTGCTATCACCACGCCAGAAACCCTAGAACTATGGGAAAAGCAACTGGAATCCATTTTTGCGGGATGCCCTTTGGATAATTATGATGTAGCGTTAGTAGATACTCTCCAACGCTTTCCGCTCGACATTCAACCCTTTCGGGATATGATCGCCGGTCAGCGGATGGACTTGTATCGCAGTCGCTATGCAACTTTTGAGGATTTATACCTCTACTGCTACCGAGTAGCGGGAACTGTGGGTTTGATGTCAACGACGATTATGGGGGTAGATAATAGTATCTATACAGCCCCTTGGCATCAAAACCAACAGCCCTATCTTCCTATAGAAGAGGCGATCGCTTTGGGAATTGCTAATCAACTTACCAATATTCTCCGCGATGTTGGTGAAGATGCCCGTCGAGGTAGAATCTATCTTCCCTTAGAAGATTTGGCCAAATTCAATTACACCGAGGAAGAATGTATTCGCGGCGTAGTGGATGACCGCTGGCGTTCACTCATGCGGTTTCAAATTGACCGCGCCCGTAAGTTCTACGTCCAAGCAGATAAGGGTATTAGTTACCTCGCTGCTGATGCTCGGTGGCCTGTTTGGTCTGCATCTATGCTATATGAGCAGATTTTAGAGGTGATTGAGCGCAATGATTATGATGTGTTCAATCAGCGAGCTTATGTTCCCCAATGGAAAAAGTTACGCACCTTGCCGGCAGCTTGGATGCGATCGCAAGTTTTATAGATTGGTTAGTTGTCAGTTGTTAGTTGTCAGTTGTCATTGAATCTATTTAGGGCTTGCTGATAGTGTAGCGTGGCGCGTTAGCCATATAAACCGAAAACCTGAATAAATCTCCCTCTAATTCTTCCTCCTGACTCCTGACTCCTGACTCCTGACTCCTAGCTATTTACAAAATAACTATTGACAGGCTCAAAAACTTCTGCTACTATAATTACTCATGACCTGGAGAGGTGGCTGAGTGGTCGAAAGCGGCAGATTGCTAATCTGTTAAGGGATTATATCCCTTCGGGGGTTCGAATCCCCCCCTCTCCATTTTTAAGCGGGTGCGTTAACAAGTTGTAACGCACCTTTTTTGTGTTATTTTTTAGCGACCATATTCATATCCCAAGTATATAGACCGATTTGGTGAGGAACTCTGACAAATCGGCCTGTGCGATGACCCCTAGATAGTTCATTGAGAACCTTATTTTTAACCTCTCTGACTTCTTCTGCGTCCAGATGTCCATAAATGCCATTAACTATCTCATTCACATTGAAAATTCGTCCGGCATTTTGTTCTAGAAATAAGGTCAGAGCATCAATTAAAAATTGACCATCAAATTGTGCCAACATCGGTACTACTTTCGTTTGGGGTTTGACGAAATGTTTGTTGGTTTTGGTGGATTTAATCCCCCTAGATATTCCTCTACCTTGAATTGGTCCTAGTGAATTTAAATCTAGGGTATAACAGCCCGGTTCATTAGGAATCGCTGACCAATAACCACTTTCCCTGCCTTGAGTCAGAGATGATTGGACTCTACCTTTAACGACTTTAAAAATAGTAGACTCTAAATCACCATAGAGCGATCGCACAATAAAATCTATGTGACAGACAGTTCCCACATACTCTCGCAGTAGCTTTTTGAGTGCCTCCATGCGAGTCATATTTTCATAGTGAGCCAACATGGGAACATCTTCCCCCTTACCAACATAGTGACGACGCTGATAGGAAAGATTGTTCGAGTCTCTCACTTCAGAGAGGGAATGTTCGACTTTGAAAGGGTCTGATTGAGGAATTTCTGACTCTAAAGAATCCAAATATTCCAGATTAGAACTGTGATTAGAAGACAACAACAATAGTGAATCTTCTTCTTGTGCCTCAACCTGTTCGTTGTTATCAGTATAAGACCATGTAGACAACAAAGATTCTACATTATCTAATTGCGATCGCGCCTCAATAAATAGACGTTGGTACTTTTGGGCGAGACTCCCATAGTAATCTCGTAATTCCAACAATGGCGTAATAAATACTTCGGGTGGTGCTTGTAATTGTCCTGGAGAATTCATAGCAATTCACTCAACCTAAATCTATATTGCTGGTGTAAGTCATGGCTCTAGGCTTGCTTGGTGTAGATGCCTGGAGTGATTTTTTAGGAGGTTGGGGAGGACGACAACTTTCACAATATAAAGGGCGAGTTCCGAAAGTTTCCCGCTTTGTAGCCTGATTACATTCTTTACAAACAAAGTTGAAAACTCGCGTGTGAATCTGCCTTTTGTGCGCTCGGACAGTATATTCTCTAACATCAATTACTTTGGTTGCCATAATTAATAATTGCCAATCTCAATCCTATTTATATAGCTATTCAAGCAAATGAAACTGTATCAGTGTGTGTTTTTATAGAAGTTTTCTCAAAAATCGAAAACTCCTATCTAGGTCAAGGATACAAACTGCTATTTCCGATATATTAACAGCGACTGAGATATATTTGCTCATATCTTACATAAAAGTATGAAAAGGATATAGGCTATATTTTTGTCCCCATGACTCGTAAATATAAAAATGCTTTTTAGCATCTATCTTGAGAATTAACTATATAATTGGAACCATATTTTTAGGTAGATTTCACAACATAAATCATTGATCATGAATTATTATCTCTCCTACTTGTTATAAAAAAATGAAGGATGAAATGATTGTCAAACCACTCATCCTTACTAACTCATTTTAACTAAAAACCATTAACCGAGACTAACCCTTACAGCCTTGTGTTTTTCCGATTCGGCTTTAGGAATAGTCAAATGGAGAATTCCATTCTTATATTCTGCCACTACCTTCTCATTATCCACGACCGCAGGTAAGGCGATTATCCGTTGGAACTTGCCATAACGAAATTCCGAGCGAGTCATACCTTCCGCTTCTGTTGTTGTTTCCGATTTGCGATCGCCGCTAATAGAAACCGACTCAGGAGTTACCTCAACATTAAGATCCTTCGCATCTAAGCCCGGTATTTCCACTTTCAATTTCAAATCACTATCGGTTTCCGCAATTTCGGCAGGAGGAATAAAAGTCAATCCTATTTTTTCCCCTCCATCTGGTGGTAATAACTGTTCAAATAAACGATCCATTTGCTGACGGATAATACCCATTTCAGGGAATGGTTCCCAGCGTTCTATTTCCCGTAAAGGATTCCAACGTACAAGTGTCATATCTATCTCCTCAAAAATTCACTATTGGACTTTCTGATTTGGTGAGACTGAATCTTAAGCTTCTGATTGGTAAACAATACTACTGGTAAGACTTTTAACTTTTAACTTCTTGAAGCCTAATCTTTAGCTTCCCAACTAAATAGTAACACTAGAAAATCAATTGATTACAGTTCGGTTTTATAGATATGATCGTCGTGATAACCGTACTATATAAATCCTCAATTATTCTGAAACCTGTTAATTAGTATAGAGTCGGTAATGATTCCCTTATTACTAAGTATGTTTTTCATATTTTAGAAGATAAATATAGAAATACTCACTCTTTTTTTGGTCAAAAATTAATTAAAAATAGGATTGAAGAGATTGAATCAGATGATTAAGCAAAGTAGTCTTAGCAGTGTTGATAAAAAAATGATCACCATCTATCATTCGTAATGAAAAAGGGGCGACGGTTTGTTTTTCCCATGCAGCAATGGCAGTAGAACTAACTCTTGGGTCTTGTAAACCACCAAAAGCAGTAATAGGACAATCTAAAGGGGGTTGGGGAGTATAAATATAGGATTCTAAAACTGTAAAATCAGCGCGGATAATAGGTAAAAATATCTGCATCAAGTCGGCATTTTGTAGCACTTCTTGGGGAGTTCCATTGAACTGGGATATTTTGGCTAAAAAATCGGTATCTGGTAATTGAGAAATTGGCGGCTTTTCGGTAGATAATTGTGGTGCTTGATGAGCAGCAACAAAAAGATGTAAAGGGTAAAAATTATATTTAGAACGCAGTATCCTAATTAACTCAAAACTAATTAATGAACCCATACTGTAACCGATAAAAGCACAAGGTTTATCTAGATAGGGGATGATATTAGTGGCTATTGCTTGAACTAAAGGTTGAATTTTTGTATATGGAGGTGATTTGATTTGTTTGCCTCTTCCGGGAATTTCTATAGGGCATAATTCAATAGTTGCGGGTAAATCATCAGCCCATGTCCGAAAAATCGTAGCGCTACCACCGGCATAAGCAAAGCAAAATAGGCGTAATTTGGCGTGGGAATTGGGTTGAGGGCAAGTTATCCAATTTGTGAAGGTAGTTTCAGTGGTCATGATGGGGTTTTTATGAGGTTGATTGACTTTTCTTAATTTTCAAATACACCAGTCTCAACAATAGCTTTGCATAATTTATCAATTACGGGAACTGAAACACTATTTCCAATTAGTTTCATCCATCTTGGTCTTGACTCTGGTAATTTAAAATCTTGAGGAAATCCCTGGATTAAACAAGCCTCGCGTTTAGTAATTTTTCTAAATTCTCTTGACTCATAAACTTCTTTGATGAATTTGTTTTTAAAGTCATGATGATTTAGTGCTTTGATTGTCTTTAAAGTTATAAAGTCATTTGTATCGCTGGCAACTAGAGTTGGAAAAATATCAGAACTTGGTAAAAATATCCGACTTACACCAAATAATCCTGTGCTTATTTTAGTGTTTTTAAAATCATAGCGAATTTCAGCACACTCAATAATATTTTTTTCTTGAAGAGACTCAATTGTTTTTTTAATTGACATCTTTTCTAATTTAAACACTCTTTGAATTTTCAACCTATCAACAATTATTTCTGCATTATTGGTGAATGAAAGTAAAATTTGTTCATCTTTTGTCAAATCTTTAATATTATACTTTTTGATAATAAAACGATATTGTTCAGATTTTAAGATTTCTAATTGCACCAGTTCATCAATTTCTGTTTGTTTAATTGACGAATCTAGGCTTTGAAAATGTTCTAATGATAATGGATTTCCGTCTAATTCTCCATAATTGCTTTTTCGTCTATTTTTAAGTAATAATAAACAAATATCTTTCTGTCGTTGAGTAGTTTCAATAATGTCCCACGAGTGTATTGTTGTATGACCATTTCTCAGGTCGTTAAATAAAAAGTAATCATTGAATCCGTTGGTACTTGAAAGACTCATCCTTTTAGATTCAATAATATTGCCAAATATGTCTCTCTCAACAATCTGATCATCTATTTTTTGTTGTGGTAGAATACCTAATATATCGCCAAGTTTTAGTTTTTTATCTGTTGGTTTTGGTAAACTGAATTTTTGTAAATACTCTTTTTTCTTAAATCCAATTATGTATAGGCGAATCCTATTTTGTGGTACACCATAATCAAATGAGTTAATAACAAAATAGTTGGCATGATATCCGGCTTGTTCAATTCTATCTAAAACATAAGATAAAGCCTTTTTATTACGAGGATCAACTAATCCTTTGACATTCTCAAAAATAAATGCTTTTGGTTGAGATTGTTGAAGTAAATAAATTGTATCGTTCCATAACTGACCTCTATCATCATCAAAACCTAGATTTTTACCCGCAATTGACCAACTTTGACAAGGAACTCCAGCCGTTAACAAATCGTGAGGTGGTAATTCTTTGATTTTAGTAATATCTCCTAAGTTAGAACTAGGATCAATTTGAAAGTTATCGCAATATGTATTTATTGCATCTTTATTTATTTCACTAAAACCTATGCAATCACCACCATGATTACTTAATGCCATTTTAAATCCACCAATTCCAGCAAAAAGGTCAATAAAAGTAAATCGTATATTCTGCATCTTCATTATTCATTCTAAATTTTGGTATACTTAGAATAGCTTAATTGTTTGACACTGTAAAAACCCATATATCTAGGTTTTTGGTAATCATTCTAAAAGTTCAAATCTCAACTGTCACAACAACTTATTACTCACAGAATAAATGTTATATGCAAACAATTGATCAAAAGTCAACTAAAAAAGCATGGTTTAGAGCAATATCTCAACCAGCAAAAGAATTTTCTGCCACTCAATTACCTATTCTCGCAGGTAAAATCCCCGCTGGTTTAAGGGGTACACTGTACCGGAATGGACCAGCACGACTAGAACGGAATGGTATCCGAGTGGGACATTGGTTTGATGGAGACGGGGCAATTCTCGCGGTCAATTTTACCAATGCAGAAACATTTGCAGTTTATCGCTATGTGCAAACTACAGGTTATCAAGAAGAAACTGCTGCGGGTAAATTGCTTTATGGTAATTATGGCATGACTGCACCAGGAATTATCTGGAATCAATGGATAAAACCCGTAAAAAATGTGGCTAATACTTCCGTTTTAGCATTACCTGAGAAACTTTTGGCATTGTGGGAAGCGGGTAAACCTCATGCTTTAGATTTGCAAACTTTAGAAACTTGTGGTGAAGATAATTTAGGCAGTTTAACTAAGGGATTAAGTTATTCTGCCCATTATAAGCAGGATGCAAATACAGGGGAAATTTTTAATTTTGGTGTAACTCCTGGATTAAATGCCACACTTAATGTTTATAAAAGTGACTCTACGGGCAAAATTATCCAAACAGCAACGCATGAATTAGAAGGGGTCCCACTCATACATGATTTTGTTTTAGCAGGACAGTATCTAATTTTTTTTATTTCCCCAGTGCGGTTAAATCTTTGGCCAGTTTTGATAGGAACAAGTAATTATAGTGATTCTCTAGAATGGCATCCTGAATTGGGAACTCAGATTATAGTGCTAGATAGAGAAACTTTATCTTTAGTCAGTCGAGGAGAAACTGAACCTTGGTTTCAGTGGCATTTTGCTAATGGTTATGTAGATGCTAGTGGTGCGGTAATTGTAGATATTGTCCGTTATGAAGATTTTCAAACTAATCAATATTTACAGGAAGTAGTGACAGGGGAAACTCACACAATTGCCAAAAGTACATTTTCCCAAGTGCAACTTAATCCTCTAACTGGAAAAGTAATTAAAATTGAACAACTTTCAAATCAACATTGTGAGTTTCCTAGTGTTCCTCCACAAAATGCAGGTCAATTTTCTCGCTATACCTATATGTCAGGATTTCAACCAGGGACAGATGTTGGTAACGAACTTTTAAATACTATTGCTTGTTTTGATCATCAAACTGGAACTTTAACGCAAGCAAAAATAGGAGAAAATTGCTATCCGTCCGAACCTATTTATGTCCAAAATCCGCAAAATTCTGAGCAAGGTTGGTTGTTAACTGTGGTTTATGATGGTAATGCTCATGGTAGCGAAGTTTGGGTATTTGCCAGTGATAGGTTAAATGAAGAACCTATTTGTAAACTGGGATTACCCAGCGTTATCCCCCACAGTTTTCACGGGACATGGAAACCTGCTTAAAAAAATCCCATAATCAACGTAGGGGGGTGTCGCCCATATATACTAAAAACGGTTAAGATATGGAATGAAAGTAAAATCACGAAAACCCCAGATTTGTAGGGGTACTGCGTTCCTAGTCTCTGACTAGGAACGAGATAAAATGATATTGTTTTGGCATTTCATGATCCTGAAACTCGGAATTTGACAGAGTTTGCAGTAGCTTAGATTGAATATTTATTACACACCATATTTTTGATAATCAAAAGGAGTTGTGAATAATGAAAGTGAAAAAAGAAGAAATTAAAGCCATGATTCTCCAATTTCCTGTAGAAGAAATCAATGAATTAATTGCAGAAATTAGGAAGGCTTTAGAAATAAGAGAGTTTATGAAATTAGCAGAAACAGGATTTACGGAGTGGAATGATCCAGAAGAGGATATTTATAATGATGAAACCTTCTAAGTAGGTCAACAGGAAAATTTAAAGGTATGTAACGGTATGTAAAGTTGTCTCAATGCGATATTCTGATTGAGTTTCAGCCATTTTATAAAACGCAATACCCCTCATTTTTATTTTGTTCACCTACTTAGTTGTCCAGAATACGTACAATATTTGTTAATTATGTTGATTTAAGTATCGCTCATCATCTTATTATCAAAAATAACCCCATCCTGAAAATCCTAAAATCCTGGACATCCTGATTCAGACAAAATGATATATTAACTTAAAAGAGCGTTAGCGGTAGCTTACCGTAGGCATCGCAATCCCAAGAAGAACTTAATCAACTTTATGATATAATTGGATTATTTAGATAAAAATTAAATAAAGGAGTAAATTAAATTCATGTTAATTGAATTTCAAGTTGGCAATTTTCTATCTTTTAAAGACACAGTGACTTTTAGTATGGTTGCTTCTGATATTAATAGTCAAGATCCAGAATTAGATGAAAATAATGTATTTTCAGTTAATGAAGAATTGAAGTTACTAAAAACAACAGCTATTTATGGTGCTAATGCAAGTGGAAAGAGTAATCTTGCCAAAGCATTTAGCTTTATGAGAAACTTTGTTATTAATTCTTCTAAAGAAATGCAGTTCACAGATAAGATTCCCGTTGAAACTTTCCGACTTAGTACAGAAACAGAAGATCAACCATCATTTTTTCAAACAACTTTTTATCTAAACAAAAAAACTTATAAATATGGTTTTAAAGTATCTCAAGATAAAGTAGTCGAAGAATGGCTATTTTTTCAAAACAATATTAAAGAATATCAACTATTTCAAAGAGATGGCAATAAATTTAAAATTAGTAAAAAATCTTTTCAAGAAGGATTCAATTTAGAAGAAAAGACTAAACATAACTCTCTTTTTATTTCTGTTGTAGCACAATTTAATGGTAAAATTTCTGCTGAAATAATCAAATGGTTTGCTAATTATCAAGTTGTATCTGGTTCAGGAACATACGATGATTTGTATAGAAAATTTACTTTAAAATTGTTTGAATCTCCTTTAATTAAAAAAGATAGTATTAAATTAATTAAAGATTTAGATTTATCAATTCAAGATATCAATATTAGTAAAGAAGAACTATCTTTAGAAAATTTATTTAGTATTCAAACATCTCACGAAAAATATAATGAAAATGGTGAAATAATTGGATTTGAAAAATTTGACTTAGAAAAAAATGAATCTGAAGGAACGAAAAAACTATTTTATTTCTCCGCATTACTTTTAAACGCTTTAAGATATAGCCAAGTTTTAATTATAGATGAATTGGATGCAAGATTACATCCTATCATTACTCATAAAATTATTGAGCTATTTAATTCAAAACAATATAATCCAAAATCAGCACAGCTTGTTTTCATGACTCATGATACTAATTTGCTTAATCCTAATCTATTTGGTAGTAGATTATTAAGACGAGATCAAATCTGGTTTACAGAAAAAAATCAACAGGGAGCAACTGATTTATATTCTTTAGTTGAATATGATGATATTCCAGAAGATGCTTCTTTTGAAGCAGATTATATTC
Organism: Dolichospermum sp. UHCC 0259; assembly: GCF_009711935.1. Taxonomy (GTDB): domain Bacteria; phylum Cyanobacteriota; class Cyanobacteriia; order Cyanobacteriales; family Nostocaceae; genus Dolichospermum. The sequence goes on from NZ_VIKX01000323.1 coordinate 47,980, forward strand.
GCGGAAGATATGGAGCAATTCCCTTTATTGGTAATTTTAAAGATTTATTATCTAATGAATAAAAATGGCAAAACCAAATTTAAAAAACAATATAATGTACTCTAAAAGAAGAGTAAGTGGTAGATCAAAAAAGAAAATATTTTTGATTCTTTCTGAAGGGACAGAGACTGAACCTAACTATTTTGAAGCTTTTCGGCGAATAGCACACGCTAATGGAACAGCAGATATTACTATTAAAGGATTGGGTGCGGTAGGAATAACAGTTGTTACAATAGCTAAAAAGTTAAAAGAACAAGGTAATTATGGAGATGATGAGGTTTGGTGTGTATTTGATAGAGACTTAAAACGTGAAAATAATAATCAGCAAAATTTTAACGCAGCGATTAGATTAGCTATAGAAAATCAATTAAAGTTAGCTATTTCTAATGATGCTTTTGAATTATGGTATTTATTGCATTATGAATATTATCAAAGTGAAACTCATCGAAGTGATTATGAAAAAATGCTAAGTATAAGATTAGGTGAAAAATATGAAAAAAATTCTGAAACCATGTATGAAAAACTAAAAGACAAACAATCTAATGCTATTAAGTTTGCTAAAAAACTTTGGTTAAGCCATTGTAATTTACATGGAATAGATGATCCTAATAATTTAACCATAGAACAAAGAATTATAATACACAATATTAATCCATCAACAACAGTTTATCAATTAGTGGAAAAACTTAGTGAAGTTATTTTTCCAAAACCACAAAAAGAATGAACATTCGTTTTTTATTTATTTTAAATATACTAATATTTTGTAGGTTGGATTTGATCAACCCAACCTCTTTGGTAAATAGTAAAAATAGGATAATTACATCCTATAAACCACTTAAACCACTTAATTTATAATATCTTACAATTCTTTCACCGTTAACTGAATACTTGGATTTGGTAATAACGTATATCTCAGATATAATCCCAACCACACAAAACCAATAATTAATAAAGTCCCAATTCCCAGAAAATTCGGCAACCAGAAAACTACCTCTACATGATTTATATCTCTTGGTTTAAGTCTCCATGTCAATTGATTACCATGCTTTTCTGGTTGGATAGCATTTTCATCATTTTCAATGTTCTTGATTCCCCAAGGTGTCTGTAAGCTAAAGTCTAAATTGACAAGAGAACTATCACCTTTTGTCGTCAGCATAGCCAAAGAACGTAAATCTAAATCATATACTAAATGATTTCTAGAAAATAGGAAAAAATTTGTATCTTCTGCAACTAAAGTTGAGCTAAGATTTGCAAGTTCCGAACCATCACTATCTTCAGATGTGCGAGTATTGAAAAAGCCAGTAAATTTTTCTTGTAATTCCTTCGCACTGGTAAAGGGAATTTTGACAATGATTTCTGATGCGGAAACTCTTTGTGTTGAACCTGCTAATGTTCGCGCTCGATTTTCTAAAGTTTTTAACCATTCAGAGAGATAATCACTACTAAAAAGAGTGATTTTTTCCGATACCTGAATATGCTGTACTAATTCACCATTATTTGTGCTATTAAAATTTACTCCTAAATCATATTTCACACAACCAGATAATAGTAATGAAGAAAGTATTACCATCAAGACAATTGGTTTGATTTTAGTAATTTTTCTAATTTTGTTAATAGAAAAAAATACAGATTTCATTGAATGTGATATTATCTTAATAAAAGTTAATACATTCATGACTCAATTTCTCCTTATTTGCTAAAAACTTAACCAAACTAAATAGAAAATTGTCAAACCAACAGAAATTAAACCTACCCAAACAAAATTATTGTCTTTAGTATTGACTGTACTCAAGTCAATGTATTCTCGTTCTAAAGGTTTTGGTTTAGATGTGGATTTTTTAGGTTGGGAAGTGACAAGTATTTTGGATTTGTTATCAGAAACTATACCAAAATCGGGAATTTCTGTCATCCACTCCTTTGGTCTATTCAGTTTGGGTGCTTTTAAAATATAAACTAGGCGTTTTGCTTGTTGACGAATTTCATAATGGGGATGACGGCTGAGTTGTTGACAAAGATTTATGGCTTCTTCGGAACGTCCCGCAGCTTCATAAGCATTCACCAACCAAATTTCTATTTCACCAGCAAATCGGCTATTTTTTCCTAATAAGGTGCTGGCTTTTTCTAAACTTTCTACAGCTTCCCGATATTGACCGTTTTCAAAAGCAGTTGTCCCAATTTGGAAACACGATTTAGCGAGTTCTAAATTTTCTGTAGTCATTAGTCATTAGTCAGTTGTCAGTTGTTACTCAATAGCTTGAATTTTAACTTACAGTAGATTTCAGGTAAATGAAGTTTTACCAATGAATACTGTAGGGGCTTAGCATTGCTAAACCCTCCTAAATTAATTTTGCTGTAACTTGTAATTTGTCCCCAATCTCGATTATTATTTCGACTGATGAGAACCGAGAATCATTGTTCCAATCCCCACATCTGTAAATACTTCTAATAATAAGGCGTGAGGAATGCGTCCATCAATTATATGTGAAGCTTTGACTCCTTGGGCAAGCGATCGCACACAACAATTCACTTTCGGAATCATCCCCCCACTGACTATACCATCACTAATTAATTGCCGCGCCTCCCGAATATCTACTTTCGGGATCAAGGTAGAAGGGTCTTTATAATCGCTTAAAATTCCTCTCGTATCAGTCAGCAAAATTAACTTTTCCGCCCCCAAAGCTGCGGCTATTTCCCCCGCTACCGTATCCGCATTAATATTATAAGCCTGTCCAGTTTCATCCGCCGCCACACTGGAAACAACGGGAATATAGCCATTACTCGAAAGTGTTTCTAAAATTTTGATATTGACATTACTCACTTCCCCCACAAAACCAATTCCTTCATCACCTTGCGGACGAGCCGTAATCAAGTTACCATCCTTACCGCAAAGTCCTACAGCCATCCCTCCAGCTTGATTAATCAGTTCTACAATTTCTTTATTCACCCGCCCAACTAACACCATTTCTACTACATCCATTGTAGCTGCATCAGTTACGCGCAAACCATTTTTAAACTGTGCTTCAATTCCTAATTTACCTAACCAACTATTAATTTCTGGTCCACCACCATGCACTAAAATCGGTCGCAAGCCCACGCAAGATAGGAACACCACATCCCGGATCACTTTATCTTTAAGGGAGCTATCCTTCATCGCTGCGCCACCGTATTTAACCACAACGGTACGACCGGCGAATTGTTGAATGTAAGGTAGAGCCTCGCTGAGAATTTCTACGCGATTAGCTTCAGCTTGCCTGATATATTCGGTATCATTAATCATGTTATTACCCAAGTTGCTAGTTATATAGTTTATGGGATAACTAGCAACAAGAGTTAATCAGTCATTTTGATCATAGCAGGGGGAGAAGAGGCAGGGGGGCAGAGGCGCAGGGGAGCAGGGGAGATATTTATTACCTATTACCTATTACCCATTACCTATTACCCATTCCTAAGAAAGTTGAAACAAGAAAGTAACTAAATCGCCCTTACCCAAGCTAATGCGATCGCCTGGACGGAGGCGATGTCTGTTTCCAGGTAATAGAGGTAAATTGTTAACATAAGTACCATTGGAACTACCTGCATCTTCTAGATAACAAGCATCTCCCTCAATCCGAATATCTGCATGAATCCGCGAAACAATCTCGGAATTTGCAAACCCGGAAACATCTATATCTGGAGGCACACGATCATTAGGCTTACCAATATGCACAACTGAGAGATTTTGTGGTAATTCTATTTCCTGATTAGCTTGAACATGGAATAACCGCGCCACTATCTGTTGTAATTGAGTATTTGCCACTTTTCCTGCCGGTGCGACTGGGGTAACTTCAGGAATAGATATAGGATCTATCTGGGGTACATAAGCAGGGGGAATATAAGGCTCAGATCCCGGTACTACAGCTATAGCCACCGATTCAGGGGTAAGTACAGGCGGAATATAAACTTCCGGTTCTGGTGCTACAGGTGCAGGTGGAGGGGTAAGTACAGGCGGAATATAAACTTCTGGTTCTGGTGCTACAGGTGCAGGTACAGAAGGAACATAAACAGCTTGTTCTTGAACTACAGCCACAGGTTCAGGAGTCAGTACAGGCGGAATATAAACTTCTGGTTCTGGCGTTACAGGTGCAGGTGTAGAAGGAACATAAACAGCTTGTTCCTGAACCACAGCCACAGGTGCAGATACGGGAGGATTAGCTGGGGGTGCAACTTCCAATACATCAGGCTGTAACAGTTGCATCATTAAATCAGGAGCGACCACTGGCGCTGATACAGGATTAACAGCAACAGTTGGGGCGATCGCGGGAGTAGCGCCAAAATGGAGATTGTAACCGCACTGACCACAGAAAGCGGCATCTGACTGTACAGTTGCTCCACAATTAGGACAACTAGCTGTAGCTGGTAACGGCGTATAGCAAGCTTCACATTGAACAGCGCCGTCTGGGTTGGGATGATTGCAATTAGGGCAGACGATCATGGATTTAAGCCTTAGTGAAGGTCGTTGTAAAAATATTACTGACAGGCACATAAGTAACTTTAGCTGGTGATGCTAAAAATTACTTAGAGTGAGAACAGGTTGATCATTGGAGATAATTCTTCATCATCTCCATCAACCAAATCTCAAAAATCATAGTTAATCTTAGAGTTCCAAACCAGCCGCTGCGTCTAGCAACCAGTAGAGTTCTCCTTGGGGACGAATTAACCGCGATGGATAGGCGAAATCATCCGCTACGGGTGCAAAAATTTGGGCTAAAGCTGGTCTTTTATTAGCACCAGCAGCCATAAAAATCACACTGCGAGCCGCGTTAATAAATGGGTAAGTAAAAGTGATGCGAAGATTATCCTCTTTATTACCAACAGTAACTAAGCGATCGCTCACCTTGAGAGCTTCCGTGTAGGGAAACAAAGATGCAGTATGGGCATCATCACCCATTCCCAGTAAAACTACATCTAATGCTGGGAACTCTCCCGATGCCGAATTAAAAAATGTTTGCAGATGCTGGTTATACTTAGCTGCATCCACCTCTGGGTTAGCAGATAAGGTAGGAATAGCATGAATATTCGCCTTGGGAAGTTCCACCTGATCTAACCATGCACGTCGCGCCATCAGTTCATTGCTATCAGGATGATCTGCTGGTACATAACGCTCATCTCCCCAGAATACATGAATTTTATCCCAGGGCAACTTTTGATTAGCCATGGCCTCATACAAAGGTTTTGGTGTGCTACCACCTGATAGAGCAATTGTAAATTGCCCCCGTTCGCTAATCGCAGTTTCCAGTTTCGACAGGATCAATTCTAGCGCCCGTTGAACGAGTGCCGATACACTGGAATGGACTTCAACAGTTTTGTTCATGGCATTATCATTACATAGCTTGTTTCTTGGCAATACCATAGCGAACATCTGACAATTTTCCGGTTTAACCCTAGAAACTTTTAATATCATCAGGTTAAGCCTAAGCTAATACCTCGCCTAGCCATAAAATATCGTCCTCTACCTTCTTTACCATCCTTTTTAGTCAGTTGTCAGTAGTCAGTTGTACTAATCGGAGTCAGAGGGGCAGAGGAGCAGAGGAGCAGAGGGGTAGAGGGGTAGGAAGGAGTTCAGGAAGAAAGAAGATAATTTTCTCCCCTACTCCCTGCTTCCTCTCTCAACAAGTGAATTTAATTTTGTCCAATTATAAGAGCCTAATTTTTTCATGTTGCCCAAAATCTCTCAATCAAGTGTTGACTTCCTGCTGAGAATCTGATACCATAGATTTTGATAAGGAAGAACTATCATCAAATAAAAAATTAACTAAACCCCAATACCCTTTCCTTCTTCTCGCCATAACTGATTTAACCTATTAGCGGGCATAGTTAAATACAGCACATCCCCAGGAGCGAGAATTGTTTCCAGCAAATCCCAGCCTTGCACAGTTTCATGGTTGATTTCCACATACAAAGGCACAAAATCCGCAAACTTAGCCACATCCTTCACCCACTCATCACAAAAAGGGTGGATTGGTGTGATGGTAGTTGCAAAAGCTACCCATAAATTATCAGCAATAATACCATTACCAACAATCCTACCACCAAGAGCAGCCGCAGCAAAAGCAGGAGCAGCGAGTTCAGCGGGGCTAAATACAGCCTCAAAATCAAATACCTGTTGTGCTATACCAGCAAAATCAGGATCAGCATAGTTAACAATTACAGGAATTTTTGGCGCTAAAGACTTAGCTTTGAGGGCAATTTCTAAATTAGTCGCATCATTATTAGTAACAGCCAAAACTGCGGTAGCCGTATTAATATTACTTGCGTGTAAAGTAGCCCGAAAACTGGCATCAGCCAGAATCACTGGAATACTCATTCCTCTGGCAGTAGTCACATATCTATTATTAGCATCCGTTTCAATGACAACTACTTCATGTCCACTCTGGTGCAATTGTTGAACAATTCTAATACCAATACCGCTTAAACCACAAACAATATAATGATGATGTTGAGGGATTCTTGCCGCATCCAAGAATTGTTTTAAGCGACTACCCAGGATAAAATCTGTTAGCATCGCGTACCAAATCCCAATTACCGCAGCCCCAATTAGCATAATCACAATGGTAAATAATTTAATGCTGTCTGGTGCATTTTCGACCACCTTATCATTACCACCAGCCCCCGTGATCATGCCAACAGCAAAATATAAAGCATCAATAAAAGAGATACTATGTTTACTAGCAACATAGGTAAAAGTGGATATTAAAATAATTACGAATAAGGCAATTGCCATACCCACAACTGATTGGGCGTGTTTCTGAAACTCCCGAATATTGGCAAAAACTTTGACTAATTTTCTGACTAATGATTTACGTTGGGGACGAATGCGAGGTTGAGTACCAATAATTAAGCGATCGCCTACTCTTAATTGTTGTTCCAAAAGCACCGCAGATACTAAATTTAGTTTGCCTTCCACAGCCACATAATAAATCAGCATCCTTGTAGGATCTTCCCATAAATCACTGATTTTTCTACCTTTCCAGGGATGATTTTCGTGGATATATTCCTCTTGAATTGGCCAAATTTGGTCAAGTAACTTAATTTGACCAATAGCCTTATTTCCCAACGCCGCAAAGGTAAATACAGGTGCTGCCAAACCCACAACACTCATACTTAAATGATTGGACAAAGTTTGATCAAGACGTTCACCTAAATTCGTATTATAAAAACGGTTAATAATCCGAATTTGGGGATTAAGTACCCGCGCTTGCATCATAATCGACAAATTCAAGGCATCATCAGAAGTGGCAATTACCAAAGTATGTGCTTCTGTAATTCCTGCCGCTTGTAAAGTAGAAACTGCGTGTAACTCACCAACAATTACATTAGCAGCAGGTTCACCAGACACAGGTTTGCGATGAATACCTACTACCAAAGCCCCTTGTTGTTTGAGTAAGCGAAAGATTTTATATCCGGTACGTCCTAAGCCACAAACAATAATTCGAGGTTTCATAAAACCGCAACATAAAATTTATATAAAGGGCTACATATCAGTTATCAAGAAAAGCATCACCCAGTCAGAATTGAATTCAAGAATCCTTATTGTTGCTTAATTTGTGGCAAAATAACTGTAACTGAACACACGATATTTATCTCCAGGAAATTAAAAATTAAAAATTAATAACTAAAAATCTGCCCAATTTAAATTAGTTGTTATGAGACACAGTTTTTTATAATCAAACCTGTAGGGGCGGAGTTTCCCCGCCCTTAATTATAAGCAAGTCTACCCGCTCTTAATCGTAGTACATTCAACCAAAAACGCTGTATTATCCATAAACAATTTAGAAAACATTGATGAGGTGCTGTAAAGTAATCCAGGTAGGAATTTATCAGGATGATCATGGCACTTTATTTAGATTCAGCTATTGCCGCAGAAGCCGAAATCGTTAAACATTGGGGTTGGGTCAAAGGTATTACCACCAACCCCACCTTATTAGCACAAGCTAACACCCCACCAGAAACCACCCTCAAAACCTTAGTTTCCTTAACTTCGGGTCCACTATACTACCAACTCCTCGCTTCAGATAAAGAGAAAATGATCGCTGAAGGGAGAAAAGCCTTTGAAATTATTGGTTCTCAAACCATCTTGAAAATCCCCGCCACACCGCTAGGATTTGAGGTAGTAGCCACCCTTTCTTCTGAAATTACCTGTTCCGTCACCGGCATTTACAGCCCTGCACAAGCCGCTGTGGCCAAGGAAGCGGGGGCAAAAATTGCGATCGCCTATGTGAATCGGGCAGAACGCTTACTAGGAGACGGTATTGCCTTAGTCCGCGATATGTCCAGCATCCTTAAAGGCAGTGATGTAGAAATTTTAGCAGCTAGTATCAAGTCACCAGCGGAAGCAGCCGCATCTCTCCAAGCCGGTGCAAATCATCTCACCTTACCTTTAGCAATGTTGCAAGCGATCGCCACCCATGAATTTTCCCATCAAACCGTGATTGATTTTGCCGCTGGAGGAATTGGTTTAACCATTTAACTTGATATTACCTCAATCCCATATAGAGAAGACTGTTAGTGAATTAATGAAGGGTTTCACCCCTCATCCTGAAAACCTGAATTTTGCATAATTAGAGTATTTTAAAATCGGGTTTATAGTCATAGACAAAATGCCTTTAAAACCAGTGAAATCAAGCTATATCAGGGATGATGGGTGTGACCCCCTATTAATTATTCTCGAAAAATATAGGTTAAAAACTGTTAGAGATGAACAAATAAAAAAAATAAAAATAAATGCCAAATTGGCAACCACGATGAAATTATCCAGGCTAAATTATATTAGACAAGCGAAAACAAGAGAGTTGTTAAAAAGCTGAATCAATTAACTTCATACTCTTGTAGAGGTTGTCTAAAAAATAAATAGAATTAGTATTTGCTGCATAGGAATACCTGCTAAGTATAGACGTTATCGTTAACCTGCAAATTACCCCCCTAATTAGCGGTTTTCGTCTATATGAATAAAGTTCCTAATCGCTTCAGCAGCAAATGGTAGAGTGGGAGAGAAAGGCGCTTGGTAATGCCTCCTCCCACTCTCTTTTTTTTGGGTACTTTTTTCCTAAGCAAACAGGGAACAGGGAATAGGGAATAGGGAATAGGGAATAGGGAATAGGGAATTTTCTTCTTCTTTATCCTGACTCCTGACTCCTGACTCCTGACTCCTGACTCCTGACTCCTGACTCCTAACTCCTGCTATTAAAACGTCTTTGTTGCAGCAATTGAATTGACTCTACAATTTTTTCTACCTTAACAGGCTTAGAAATATAATCATCCATACCAACAGATAAACATTGATCCCTGTCTGATGGCATAGCATTAGCAGTCAAAGCAATAATATAAGGACGATTAGTTTCACCCCATTCTTGATAAATTGCTTTTGTTGTTTCCAGACCATCTAATTCTGGCATTTGTATATCCATAAAAATGACATCATACATTTCTTGTTTTAATGTACTTAATGCCTCAATACCATTATTAACAATAATTACTTGATATCCTAGTTTTTTAAATATCTTCCCCGCAATTTTTTGATTAACCAAATTATCTTCAGCAATCATGATTTTAATAGGAAATTTTTGGGAGAACGTAGCATCAAAAGTATTTGCTGTTTTTTGAACAGATATAACTTTTCGCGTGAGTAAATCTAACTCCAAACTAAATATACTACCTTGAGATAATTCACTAATAACCTTAATTTCACCACCCATCATTTCGGCTATTTTTTGACTAATTGCTAAACCTAATCCTGTCCCTTGAGATTTTAATTTACCTTCTCCTTCTGCGACTTGTTCAAATGGTAAAAAGATTGCTGCTAATTTTTCAGAATTAATTCCCACACCTGTATCAATTATTTGAAATTTAATCTTACTCAAACAAAATAATTCATTTTTATCAGTTTGACTAATAAAATCAACAATGAAATCTACTTTTCCTATATCTGTAAATTTAATAGCATTTCCTAATAAATTTAGTAAAATTTGCTTTAAGCATTTCTCATCAGCGTTAACAATAATAGGTATATTAGCATTAAATTGATAGCTAAAATTAATACTTTTTTCTCTAGCAGAATAATGACAAATTTTTACTATTTTTTGAAGAAAATCAGGAAAGTTAAAATCTTGAGGTTTTAGTTCCATTTTGCCAGATTCTATTTTAGAAATATCTAAAATATCATCAATTAATGTTAATAAATGAACACCTGAATGATAAATAATTTGAATATCTTCTTTTTCTTCACTTGATAATTTCGGCAAATCTTGAAAAATTTGAGCAATCCCTAAGATTCCATTTAATGGTGTCCGCAGTTCATGACTCATATTTGTGAGAAATTGACTTTTATAACGGTTAGCATTGATAGCATTTTCTTTTGTTACTTCTAATTCTAAATTTTGCTGAATAAGCTGTTCTTTTTGCTGTTCTAAAATTTCTGCTGTTTGCTGAAGTTCTGAAGTAACTGTTCACACTCCCCCACTAAAAAGGAATTAGGAAGTAACAGGGATAGGAGGATGTTTTATACCTCTACGAGCCTGGGTAAGAACCATGGCAATATAATTCCAAGGGTCAATTTTTCTAAGACGACAAGTTTCAATCACACTTAAAATCGAGCAGTAAGCTAAACTGCCCTCGGTAGAGCGAGTTCCATAGCTAATACGTCGAGCAATAACAGCATGTCGTAAAGCCCGTTCAGCCTCATTATTAGTCGCTGGTAATTGTGGGTGATAAAAACACGCAACTACAGCATCCCAATCAGCTAAAATTTCGTTTGCCAAAGCCTTCAACTTTTTATGCTCGGCAACCGTAGCCAATCGGCAGACTCGGTATAGGCGAGCGGGGTTTGAGTCAGTTTCA
>NZ_VIKX01000324.1 GCF_009711935.1 Dolichospermum sp. UHCC 0259
GCTTTCTCCGGTCCTATCGCCGTATTCGTCAGCGTCTTCCTGATGTATCCTTTAGGACAATCTAGCTGGTTCTTTGCCCCTAGCTTTGGAGTAGCCGCAATTTTCCGTTTCCTCCTATTCCTCCAAGGTTTCCACAACTGGACACTCAACCCCTTCCACATGATGGGTGTAGCGGGAATCTTAGGTGGAGCTTTACTTTGCGCCATTCACGGTGCAACAGTAGAAAACACCCTATTTGAAGACGGTGAAGGTGCAAACACTTTCCGTGCTTTCAACCCTACTCAAGCTGAAGAAACCTACTCCATGGTGACAGCAAACCGTTTCTGGTCACAGATTTTCGGTGTTGCTTTCTCCAACAAACGTTGGTTGCACTTCTTCATGTTGTTTGTCCCTGTGACAGGCTTGTGGATGAGTTCCATTGGTATCGTTGGTTTAGCATTAAACCTCCGGGCTTATGACTTCGTTTCTCAAGAATTACGGGCAGCAGAAGACCCAGAATTTGAAACTTTCTATAC
>NZ_VIKX01000325.1 GCF_009711935.1 Dolichospermum sp. UHCC 0259
GCATCGCAGGGAACAGGGAACAGGAAGAGAGTTTTGAGTGATTTTACTTTTCTTCACATACCTTTAATTTTTTCTGTTCACCTACTTAGTGGTTTTGGTAACTTTTTAAGTGATTAACCCTAATGATTTCATTGAGTTTAACTCACTTAATTCTAATTACAGATCAATTCATAGAGTTTTCGCAGATAATTAGTCCGAAATTCATTTTCAAGAGTGTAAATTCGAGTTAAGAGAAAAATACAGTGAGTCAATCTTCTTTAAATGGCAAATTAATCCAGGGTTTTGGGATTCTCTTGGGGATGAGTGTTTCCTTGTTTATACTGAGAGGATTGGGTATTATCACTTTCCTACCTGGTGGTGTAATTACTTTACTGTTTTTTGGGGCTATAGCTATGGCAATCTTCAGTTATTGCTCAAGGCGATGGTGGCGTTTTTAGGTTTACAATCAACAATTATTACGTCAAAAAAACTGACAAGTCATTAATCAGAGGTAAAAAAGATGCAAAAGTATATATGTAACACTTGTGGTTATGAGTATGATCCAGAAGAGGGTGATCCAGATGGGGGGATAGCGCCAGGAACGCCTTTTGAGGATATTCCTGATGATTGGGCGTGTCCAGTTTGTGGTGTATCAAAATCAGACTTTGAGCCGGCATAGTGAAAATAACAGCTACTCTACTAGTTCGTCTTGTAGTGACAGCGAAACTCAACAAAATCCTTGATAATGTTGGGTTTCGTTCCATTACTTTGCGTTCACGCAGTGTCCCGCAGGGATAGGTTCACGTGACCCAACCTAACCTACCGTATAATTACTTTTTAGGCTTAATCGAGCATTATTGCTATGTGATTAACTCCCCACTTTAAAAAGCGGGAAGTTGATGATCATTATTTACACTGACGATATTTTACGTGATAAACTAAACCACGATGTGCGAGGTCAAAGGAGTCAACAGTAGCCATCCCTTGACCACTAGCGACCATTGCAGCATTCACCCGCATATTTACACTATCACCACAGGCTGACCAGACATTACCCATAGTTACTAATTGATCTCGAACATTGTAGTCCATTTCACCTCTAAATGTTCTAGAAAAGACAGGGCCACGTTGACCAGCAAAAAAGTATTCTGCTCTTAGTTTCCCAGTTGTACCGGGGGCAACATAGCCGCGATAATCAGCATCATAGAGAGAAATTTGAAATCCTTGGGGTACTTTAATGGGAATGCTCAAATTACAGCTTTTCCGTGCTTCTGATGATTTATTTCCCAGAGCGATAAATTTATCAAATAGAATACTTAATTCTTGACCATCGGGGCTAACATTTACACTAGCAGATCCTTCAGGACAACCATTACCACCATATCCTGCACCTTCAATTGTAACTTTTTCGTTGGCAAAGGCAGTCCCAACAGAAGCTATCATTAGTGCAGCGGCAGCCAGAGAAGCTTGTACAAACTTGATGGTTGTATGTTGGAAATTTTGATGATTCATAATTTATGCCTATTGATTCTGTTCAGTGAGGGAAGGACAAACTAAAGTTGTTGTCAACTTTATGAATATCAAGGACTGATCTTCAGGTGAATTTGATTCCGTCTTAACTAAATTAGTAAACAAAGTTAATCTTTTGCTCATACGGCAGTTCTATCAAGAGTAATATAAAATAGATCCCTCACTTCTTTGAGAAGTTGGGGATCTGGATATTACGGAAATTTTTGATTTTGTTACCTTTGCAAATTGTAGTTATTGGTGGTGGGGCTGCGGGATTCTTTGGTGCGATCGCTTGTGCTGAAGCTAATCCTCAAGCCCAGGTTACTTTAATTGAAGCGAGTCGTCAACCTTTGGCGAAAGTGCTGATTTCCGGTGGGGGACGTTGTAACGTTACTCATGCTTGTTTTGAACCAAAAATTTTAGTCCAGAATTATCCTAGAGGTAGTAAGGCTTTATTAGGTGCTTTTACCCGGTTTCAACCTTTAGATACCATAGCTTGGTTTGCAGCACATGGGGTGAATGTAAAAACGGAAGCGGACGGACGGATGTTCCCAATTACAGACCGTTCTGAAACTATTGCAGAATGTTTGATTAAGGCGGCTTTTGATGCCAACATAGAACTTTGTATTGGTACACCTGTCACTGCTGTCACTCGCAAAAATACAGGTTTTGAAATTCTGCTCAAGTCGGGAGAAACTAAAGAGTGTCATCGCTTACTCTTGGCTACAGGTAGTAGTTTAGCTGGTTATAAAATTGCTAGACAATTGGGTCATGACATCCAAACTCCTGTACCTTCTTTATTTACCTTTAATATTGCTGATCCTCAACTGCGGGAATTAGCGGGAATTAGTGTTAGTTCTGTGAATCTCCGCTTACCAGGTACAGGGAAAACCTCATTACAACAAACAGGACCATTGTTAATTACCCATTGGGGTGTGAGTGGTCCAGCAGTATTGAAACTTTCAGCTTGGGGTGCAAGAATTCTCAATGAAACCCGCTATCAACATAAATTATTAATTAATTGGTTGCCAGATTTATCACAAGAAGAAGTGAGACAAAAACTTTTAACTGTCAAGGCTGAGTGGGGACAAAAAGCGATCGCTCTCCATCGTGGTGTAGACTTACCTCATCGGCTTTGGCAATATATTATCAACCGTGCAAATATTCCCACAGAAGACCGTTGGGCCACCATATCCAACAAAACTTTAAATCAACTAGTCCTAGAAATCTCCCAAGGAGAATACCTAATTACAGGTAAAGGTGCATTTAAAGAAGAATTTGTCACCTGTGGAGGAGTCAACCTTAAAGAAGTCAACTTCAAAACAATGGAAAGTAAAATAGTCCCCGGCTTGCACTTTGCAGGTGAGATATTAGATATTGATGGTGTTACAGGTGGCTTTAACTTCCAAAGTGCTTGGACAACAGCCTACCTAGCCGGTCAATCCATGACAAAATTAACAGCAGATAATTAACTTATTTCTTCCTTCGCGCCTTTGCTTCTTTGCGCCTTTGCGCGAAATCAAAATCTATAAATCGTTTTAATCAGTATGAAATTTAATGAAATTCTCAATCAACTTGGTGATTATATTACCGAAAGTAGCCCTAACATTGATTTAGAAATTACTGGAGTTGCAGCCATAGATGAAGCAACATCTGGGACTCTTAGCTATGTAGAAAGTGGTAAATTTTCCGCATTGCTCAATTCTACTGCTGCGAGCGCTGTAATTTTGCCCCCAGATGAAAAATTGCAGAATCAAGCTATAGAAAGAGGTTTAGCTTGGTTATCCACAACTCAACCCAGACTGGTATTTGCGAAAGCGATCGCTCTATTTTATCAACCTTACCGTCCTAATCCCGAAATTCATCCTAGTGCCGTGATTCACCCCAGTGCCAAAATCGGTGATGATGTGTATATTGGCGCTCATGTTGTCATTTCTGCAAATGTAGAAATTGGCAATCATGCCATTATCCATCCTAACGTCGTTATTTATCCAGAAGTACAAATAGGCGATCGCACAACTTTACACGCTAATTGTACCATCCATGAACGTAGCCAAATCGGTGCAGATTGCGTTATTCATAGCGGTGCTGTGATTGGTGCTGAAGGCTTTGGCTTTGTTCCCACTCGGACAGGCTGGCTGAAAATGGAACAATCGGGTTACACCGTTTTAGAAGATGGAGTAGAAGTAGGTTGTAATACAGCCATAGATCGTCCCGCAGTCGGAGAAACAAGAGTTGGTAAAAACACCAAAATTGATAATTTAGTACAGATAGGACATGGTAGTCAAATAGGTGCTGGTTGCGCCATAGCAGGTCAAACAGGCATGGCTGGAGGTGTGAAGATTGGAAATCGAGTAATTTTAGCTGGACAAGTGGGAATTGCCAATCAGGCTAAAATTGGAGATGGGGCAATAGCTTCCGCTCAAACTGGTATTCTCAAAGATGTTGCACCAGGAGAAATTGTCTCAGGTAGTCCAGCCATATCGCACAAACTCTACCTTAAAGCATCAGCAATTTATAGTCGCTTGCCAGAAATATATCAAAATCTGAAAAAATTGCAGAAGAGGGAATAGGAGTCAGCACTTCGACTTCGCTCAGTGACCAGTCAGGAGGTAGAGGAGGTAGGGGAGGTAGAGGAGGTAGAGGAGGTAGAGGAGGTAGGGGATGTAGGGGAGGAAGAAATTAAGGTGTTTGGGTGGCGATCGCTAATTTTGCCCCTTTTACCTGCCGTACCCGATCCATAACCACCACAACTTGACCGTGACTAGCACTTTGGTCAGCATTGATAATAACTACAACTTCCGTATTTTTGCCCATCAACTCCTGTACTTTTACTGGTAAAGTTTCAATAGTGACGGGTTGGCGATTTAAACTCAGATCCCCGGCTGAATCTATGGTAACGGTAATTGGTGCGGCTGATGATTGGGCTTTGGCTGTGGCTGCTTTAGGTAAATTAACTGGTAAACCTTCAGAACGATTTAAAAATAAAGTGGACATAATAAAAAATGTCAAAATAGCAAAGATGACATCAATCATCGGCACAATATTAATCTGGGCTGGTAAATCAGGTTCATCTGGTAGACGCATAGGATTTATCCCCTCTTTCATAATGACGACGATACAGTAATTCTAGTTGACCACCATATTCTTGAATCCAAGCAATTTGCCGCAAATACATACCGCGAAAACTATTCGCAAAAAATAAAGTAATAATAGCTACAACTAATCCCGATGCTGTGGATACCAAAGCTTCACTAATCCCAGAGGTAACACCAGAGGTTTTTGTCCCCCCCACATCACCAATATTTAAGGATGCAAAAGAGCCAATTAGCCCCAAAACTGTCCCTAGCAATCCTAGCAAGGGTGCTAAACCAATAATTGTATCAAAAATGTTTTGAAACCTTTTTAATAAGGGGATTTCTGCCTGGGCCTCGCTTTCCAAGGCCAAGCGAAATTCTTCTGGGTTGGCTTCTTCCAATTCTAAAGCCGCTAAAAAAATTCGGGCGATCGGTAAATCAGCATTTTTATGTAAGATGTTTAAAGAGGTAACTACATCACCTTGACGATAAACACTTAACACCTGCTTGACTACGCGATTTTGACGACCACTAATTCCTATCCAAAAGGTAATCCGTTCCAAAATCAGAGTGATTCCTAAAACGGAAAAAAATAGCAGTGGCCACATCACTACACCACCAGCTTTGAATAAGTTACTGATTTCCATTGACTATTTTGCTAATTCTGGACAAAGCTAGATTAACAGATTTTTGTGGAGAGAATGTCATTTGTAGGCGATCGCCACATAAAGTATAATTATTGTCATAAAATATACTCAGTACATGAAAAATTCTTTTTTTAGGGGTGAAAATCCAGCAATTCTCATTTTAAGGTTTCATCGCTCAAAAGTCAGAATCGCGGATTATACGGATTAAAAGATGGCGCGGATTAGGTTGTTTGCGATGATAAAAGTTACTAAAATCCGTGAAATCAGTGCCATCCGTCTAAATCCGTGATTCTAACCTTATTTTATTCTTGTCAAAATGAGAATTGCTGGTGAAAATCTATTGACTTCTTGTTCCAGACGTGATATTTTTATAATGGGAATGTGTGAACAAATAAAAATTTAACTTACATCCAATTATATTTATAAGACTATATTACCATATCCAGCCCAAATCAAACCCTCAAAAATAAAATTTTTTCAAAAACGCATTAAAAACCATTTAAGCGAATTATTAATCTAAGACTTACGCATTGATAAAATAGGCTGCGTCAGATCCGATAATTTGACAAACATTAGATTTCCTCTAAGTAACGTACCTACTTAATAATTTATTCCCAAAACCGATAAGAAAAGAATAGAAAAAGCAGTAAAAATATCTAGATTAAGTAGTACGTATGGTGATTTCACGTAATACTTAGATATGCCGTTAAAGATGCAAAAACTAATATTATATTAAGGGTGATCTCGATCATATACCTTGTTGATTTTGGTCAATATTTAATATTAATCATCCGAAAAGATGAATATTATATGATGAGCTTACATTTATTCGCTTGATAGAAATAATTGCTAGAATCATTGTATAACAAGCATTTCAGTCTATTGAATTATCATCATTAGTCTCATGAATCCACAAAATTTGCACAATTGAACAAATAAAAAGAAACTTTCTTGATGATCACTTTATAAATTTTAGAACTTTCTTGATGATCACTTTATAAAAAAAACGATCCATTCCTATGACTATTCTGTTACATTGATAAAAGTTAACCAAGTAACTTTAACTAATACTTTTAAAACACCACAAGGATTAAAATGATTATTTCCAACTTAAACAACGGCATCTTTACAGTTAACTCCACCGGCAAAGTTAGTGTTGATTTCCTATTTGATGGAGGCTTGAATAAGGGCGAATTAGCCATTTTTAGCCTGCAAGGGATGGAAAATATGGAAGTAGGCTCGACAGCATTCATCCTAGAAGCTTCTAGACGCGCCCTTAGTAATTCCAAGCTTGGTTATGTAGCAGTGCAGGATGAAAGCGATCGCGCTCGATTCAGTGATGTCAACAAAGAAATGTTGTGGGAAAAAGATTTCAATGGTGGTATTTACAAAGGTCCCCAACAGTTTGAAATGACAGCGGGAAGCACCTTTGCCATGATGTTGATTACTGATACAACAGTAGCCAAATTTGCTCAAAGTACCTCCATTAATACAGACAAAGTTCTGTTTTCCTTCGGTTCAATAGACAAAACCACAGGAACAGTAGCCACCCAAATCGCAGATATCACCGGACAGGGAAATACTTTCGGTTGGGAAGATGTTAATAGCTTAAAATCCACCGACCGGGATTTTAACGATCTGGTAGTTCAAGTCTCCGGTGCAACAGCAAATGCCCCAAAACTAGAAGATTCCGTTTACGCTAACCGCAATTGGTTAAATACCCAACTCGGACAAGAATTAGTGCAATATGCCAACCGTCCTCGATTTGACTCAGGGACTTTTATCGTTGACGGGACTGGTCAGGTTAAATTTGACTATCTTTATGATGGTGGTTGGTATCAGGGAGAAATGGCAGTTTTCAGCCTCAAAGGCATGGAAAATTACCAACCAGGCTCATTAGAGTTCATCAAAGAAGCAACTAGTCGAGCTTTAAGCAACTCTACACAAGGTCGCATTCTCATTAGCGATCGCACAGAAGGGGCGCGGTTTAACAGTAGTAACAGTTGGGAACCTAACTTTAATGCTGGTAACTACCAAGGAATTAATTCCTTTCAGATGAACTCTGGGGATGAGGTGGCATTTATGTTAGTCCAAAATACTACCTTTGACGAAATTTATCGCCAACCCTATGCAACCGCTCAAATAGGCAAACAAGTTATTTTCTCCACCGAAAAAAATCAGATAGTTGCAGTAGACAAAAATGGCACTCTAGCATTTGAAGATATCAACGTTAGCTCTGGCAAATCAGATAAAGACTTCAATGACTTGGTTTTTCAAGTCCAAGGACTAAACAGTAATAATATTGCTGATATGAACGCTCAAGTCGATCCTAGTCGGGATTGGCGCACTACTACTACCGGACAAAGCCTACTCCAATATACCGACCGTTCCACATATAGCGAGGGAGTATTTGAAGTTGGTGAAACAGGTAAAGTCAACTTTGATTTTCTTTACGATGGTGGTTGGTATCGGGGAGAGATGGCAGTCTTTAGCCTGGAAGGAATGGAAATATATCAACCTGGTTCAGAAGCCTTTATCAAACAAGCCACTAATCGCGCTTTAAGCAATTCTAAATTAGGTTACGTCTTGGCTAAAGACCCCACCGAAGGAGCAAGGTTTGCTGAAAAAATGCTTTGGGAACCCGATTTCAATACAGGAAACTATCTAGGAGTCAAAACCTTCGAGATGAATGCAGGGGATAAATTTGCCTTTATGTTTGTACCCAACACCAATGTTCAGGAAATCAACAACACCAAGGGTATTAGCAGCAAAAGTTCGATGTGGCAATACGGCAAAGTGCCTCTGTTCTCAATCCCCGAAGCTAATCCTAATATGGCAGTCGGACAAATAGTAAATGTGGATGGTAATGGAACTTTTGCCTTTGAAGATATTCCTACCGCCTCTTCCACCTCAGACCGTGATTACAATGATTTTATTTTCCAAGTCAAAGGAGCTAAAGGTATAGCTCAGTCAATAGATAGTTTTGCTAACTCTGACCGTAACTGGCGCACCACCAGTGTAGGACAAGAATTACTAGCATATTCTAATCGGGCGATTTTCGATGAAGGCGTTTTTTTTGCTGATCAAACAGGGCAAGTAAAAATAGACTTCCTCTATGATGGTGGTGAATATCAAAAGGGTGAAGTGGGAATCTTTAGCCTCAAAAACATGGATATGTATGAAGCTGGTTCAAACGCTTTTATCAAAGAGGCAGTTCGTCGGGCCACCAGCAATTCTACAGATGGCTATATTGTGGTCAAAGATGCGGAAGAAGGTAGTCTTGCCAGTGAGAATCATAGCCTTTTCCACTGGGAACCTAACTTTAATGATGGAGCTTATCAAGGAGAGAAAATTTATAATCTGAATGCGGGAGATGCCTTTGGTTTTATTCTCACTGGTAATGAAGCTCTAAATGATGCTTTAGCTAGACAGAGTTTTACAGATGATAATAGACCTCTTTTCTCCATGTCTGCTGCTAATGTCAACCATAATGTGCAAGCAACAGATGTAGTAACCAACGCTCAAGGAGCAATTATCGGATTTGAAGATGTCGCTATTGATGATAGTTCTAATCGAGACTACAATGATTTTGTCATCTCTATTAAAGGAATTGACGGTAATAGTCTGGGTATGACAGATATCAAGGATGTCATGGCTTACCATCATGATTGGGTGGATACACAAATAGGCTCTGATCTAATTAATTACTTTAATACTGGCATTGTTCCAACTCAAGCACCATTAGTGTAAAAGGAAATGCTGAAGGCGGCAGATACAGCAATTCTCATTATCAAGAAAGACAAGAAAGACAATGGAGGGCGCAGGCCCTGCGCCCCTACGGGTTTTGCGATGAAAAACTGTACCTTGTAAGATCAGAAAGTGCTGTAGGTTGCGTAACGATGATTTCCCTCTCTATTCAATCCTCAAAAAAACAACGTGGTTGCCTGATAATATCTCTACATTGATTCGAGATGACGTATATTTAAATGCGGTTAGGGATTTTGAGGAATAGAGGATAAGGGAATGCGAGTATTTGTAACGGGTGGAACTGGTTTTATTGGTTCTCATGTAGTGCGATCGCTTTTACAATCAAAATACCAAGTTACAGCTTTGGTGCGTCCTAGTAGTAACCTGGATAACTTACAGGGTTTAGCTGTAGATATTATCAAAGGTGATTTGAACAACCCGAATATCTGGGAACAGATGCAGGGTTGTCAATATCTTTTTCATGTCGCTGCCCATTATTCCCTGTGGCAAAAAGATCGAGACTTGCTTTACATTAATAATGTGGAAGGTACACGCAACATCTTGTCCGCAGCCCAAAAAGCGGGAATTGAACGCACAGTTTATACCAGTTCAGTTGCCGCTATTGGTGTAGGTAAATCAGGACAAGTTGTAGATGAAACTTACCAAAGTCCCCTAGAAAAATTAGTGGGGGATTATAAAAAATCTAAATTCCTAGCGGAACAAGTGGCAATATCTGCGGTTAAACAGGGTCAAGATATTGTAATCGTTAATCCTAGTAGTCCCATTGGTCCCTTAGATATTAAACCGACACCCACTGGGGATATTATTCTGCGGTTTTTGCGGAGACAAATGCCCGCTTATGTGGATACGGGATTGAATTTTATTGATGTCCGCGATGTCGCCAAAGGACATTTATTAGCTTTAGAAAAAGGCAAATCAGGCGATCGCTATATTCTCGGTCATCAAAATCTTAGCCTTAAACAACTCCTAGAACAACTCTCCCAAATCACCAACTTACCAGCACCACAAACATCCATCCCAGCTTGGATACCCCTCACAGTCGCCTGGGTAGAAGAAAAAATCCTTGCACCATTAGGAAAAACTCCCACAGTTCCCATAGATGGAGTCCGCATGGCACAGCAACCAATGTATTATGATGCTTCTAAGGCTATCCGCGAATTAGGTTTACCTCAGTCACCCCTGAATAAAGCCCTCAAGGATGCTGTAGATTGGTTTGTGTCTAATGGTTATGTGAATAGGTGACAGGTGACAGAAATTAATTACCAATTACCAATCACCAATCACCAATTACCAAATTGAGGAGTGTTAGTTTCATGGCAATTAATTTACAACAAGCAATTGATATTGGTAAATATCTAGTAACTCAGCGTCTATTAGGACGGAAACGCTTTCCCCTCGTCTTGATGTTAGAACCCCTGTTCCGGTGTAACCTAGCTTGTACAGGTTGCGGTAAAATCCAGCATCCAGTAGAAATCCTCAAGCAAAATCTCACTCCCGAACAGTGTTTTGCAGCAGCGGAAGAATGCGGCGCACCGGTTGTTTCTATTCCCGGTGGAGAACCTCTCCTGCATCCCCAAATAGGTGAAATTGTTGAAGGCTTAATTAAACGCAAGAAGTATATTTACTTGTGTACTAATGGTTTATTACTAGAAAAGAGTCTTGATAAGTTTAAACCTTCTCCCTATCTAACCTTTAGCGTCCATTTGGATGGAATGCGAGAATGGCATGATAAATGTGTAGACAGAAAAGGCGTTTTCGATACTGCTGTCCAAGCAATTCGCGCCGCTAAAGCTAAAGGTTTTCGTGTCGCCACTAACACAACCATTTTTGAAGGTTGCGATATCCAAGAAATGCAGGGATTTTTCGATTTTCTGGAAACCTTGGGAACTGACGGGATGATGATTTCTCCTGGATACAGTTACGAATGGGCCCCAGATCAAGATCATTTTCTCCAAAAAGAACAAACCCGCGCATTATTTAGAGAAATTCTCTCACCTTACACATCTGGTAAGAAGAACTGGAACTTTAATCACAACCCTTTATTCTTAGATTTTCTCATTGGTGAAAAAGACTATGAATGCACCCCTTGGGGTAGTCCTAGTTATAGTGTGTTAGGTTGGCAAAAACCTTGTTATCTATTGAATGAAGGTTACTATGCAACCTTTCAGGAGTTGTTAGATAAGACTGATTGGAGTCAATACGGTGGTGCTAGTGGTAATCCTAAATGTGCTGATTGTATGGTGCATTGTGGTTATGAACCGACAGCAGCGATGGATGCAATGCAACCGAAAAATATTGCTCGTTCTCTAACTACTGTGTTTGGGAAGTAATAATCTGAAAACTGTCAGAATCAGGATTTTTAAGATTAATGGATGAACAGGATGAAAGAATAATTTACTCACAATAAATCCTGTTTATTCTCAAATCCAATAAATCTTGATTTTGATTCTTTAAGGACAATCATCCAGAGAAGAATTTATTTCGGGTAGGATTAATTTAGAATTATAATATGCGACGTGACTCTATTTTCTATTATTTATTTCAAACATATCCAACCATACTGTTTGAATTATTGCCAAATCCTCCCGCAAATGCGGCTAATTATCGCTTCGATTCAGTAGCGGTGAAAGAACCAAAGTTTGAAATTGACGGGGTATTTTTACCACCAGAAACGGAAACTCCTGGAGTTGTTTATTTCTGTGAAGTGCAATTTCAAAAAGATGAACGACTTTATGAGCGGTTATTTGGGGAGTTATTTCTCTATTTTTACAGAAATAGGGAGCGTTTTCAAGATTGGCAAGCGGTATTAATTTATCCAACTCGTAATACGGAACAAGGGGATATTCACCCCTATCGCGCACTTTTGAGTTCGGAACAAGTCCATCGAGTATATTTGGATGAGTTGGGAGAATTTGAGCAATTACCCCTTGATGTCAGTTTGTTGGTATTGACAACTCTAAAACAAAACAAAGCCCCAGCAGCAGCGCGATATTTAATCAGTCGTTGTCAGCAGGAGTTACAAGAACCAAGAGCTAGACGTGGCATAATGGAAATAATTACCACGATTATTTCTTATCGGTTTACTCGTTTAAGTCGTGTGGAGATAGAAGCAATGTTAGGAATAAGTTTTCAGCAAACTCGCTTGTATGAAGAACTCAGAGAAGAAGCTACCGAATTAGGTATGCAGCAGGGTATGCAACAAGGTATGCAGCAGGGTAAACAACAAGGTAAACAGGAGGGAGAAGTAAATCTGATCCTACGGTTGTTATCTAAAAGATTTGGGGAAGTTCCTAGTCAGCTAAAAATGCAAATTGAGAAGTTATCTCTGGAACAATTGGAAGCTTTAACTGAGGTGTTTTTAGATTTTGCAAGTTTAGATAATTTGGTTATTTGGTTGCAAAATTTAGAAGTTTCTGAGTAGTAAAAGCGCAGGTTTCTTTTTGTAAAGAAATATTAAAATATTTAGGCCAGTAAATAAATGTATGTAATTATTACAACAATATATTTACTGGCTTTGTTAAAGGTACTATGAAATCTTATAGAATAGTAGCTTTAGGTGCTTCTGGCGCAGTAAAAACCGTATTTTTATCTAGTTTATATAAAGAACTATCAACACAAAGTAAAAGTAATAAAATCTCGGAAGTTCTGATTCTGATGGTAAAAATATCTGATAGCGAAGCGTGGCGTAGCCATATCAGGATAAAATAAATGTAAAATTAATCATTTGTACAATTGGAGATAAAAATATGACATCACAACTGTATGAAACTGATTTTTATGCTTGGACTTTAGAACAGGCAAAATTATTAAAGCAAGGACAACTAAATCAACTTGATATTTTAAATTTAATAGAGGAAATTGAATCTTTGGGTAAGCGAGAAAAGCAAGAATTAAGAAACCGACTAGGGATTTTAATTGGACATTTACTAAAGTGGGAGTATCAAAATAATAAACGTAGTAATAGTTGGAAAGCTACAATTAGAGAACAACGTCGTCGCATTAAAGAACTTCTAGAAGAAAACCCCAGTTTAAAATCATATCTATCTGAAGCAATTGTTTCTGCTTACCAAGATGGTATAGATTTAGCAATTCAGGAAACTAATTTACCTGATACAACTTTTCCTGCTGAAAATCCCTATGGTATTTCTCAAATTCTTGATTCGGCTTTTTTAGTGAATCAAGAGGAGTAATAACCAAAGCAGTGCATAAATTTTCATGCACCAAATCACTTTAACTATTAAATCAGAAAAGTTACTTTTGAATTCAATAATCATTTTGTGGCAAAGAGAGATATTACGAATCGGTTGGCTATTTTGTTCTCAATCATCCTCAGAGTGCAGAGGGTTATTCTCCTTACTCATTGTTTGCACTCAGGGTATCTATGTAAGTGATGAAAGCTTTGGAGAAAACACTTTCTTCAAGATAGTGTTTGGCAACTTCAGCAAGAGTGGCTTTGGTGGCTTGAAAGTGATTTTCAGGGTTAAGAAGTTGACTTCTTAATAGTTGGAATTGATTTTTAATTTTTTGCCAGCGAGTTGGATTCGTCTTTTGAATTGCGCGAACTTCAACATCAATGATTTCAACAGCTTTAGCTTCGTCAGTAGGCTGGTAAGCTTGGTGAAGTTGATGCACAAATTGGCGAAGTTCAATAACTTGTTGCTTTAAGGTTTCATCATTTGTGTAGTTGTGGTTATGATTGTGAGTACCTTTTTCAAAATAGTTTGTAGTGTTGATTACACGCTTTGGTTGTTCTGACACTTTTTTTACCTCCTGAGTAATAATATTTAGCTTATCATGTATTGAATGGGTTTCTATAGCTTCTGTTATTTGAGGAGGTTTTGATTGGGAAATTTCGTAGTTGTAGAATTGGCAGCGTGATTGGATAGAAACAACAGCATCTAGCACAAATCCATCTGGTGAAGTAGGAATTAAATTGATCAAATCTGGAAGATATTTAGCAGTAATTGGAAATGGCATATTTTTCAAAGATTCAGTTGCACTTAGAGCAACGTCAAAATCAGTATCTCCTACCATATCCAATAATCTGCTCGCAGCTTTTTCACTACTAAATTTTCCCAATCCAGTTGCAGCAGAACTATGTAGAGAGTTATCAGCAGCTTTTGAGGCATTTATAAAAGCATTCTCTAAATCTTCATTCAAAAGTAAATTGGGCTGTATGGAACATAACTTTGTGAGCGTTGTTAATGTTTTTTCTTGGATGTATATATCGTACATATTTTGATCTTTGTTTAAAATTCCTATCAGTCTTGAAACTGTCGCTTCAGAAATTTCTAAGTTGGCAGGTAGATATTGCCTCAAACCTATTAATTCCTGAGATGCTTGATCACAAACATTACAGTGTGAATCGTCTAAAGCTTTTATCACTTGAGGAATAGCTTCTTTACCAATCAGTTTTGCTAGGCCAGTAAGGGCGTGTCCTCTTACATAATGATGTGGATCTTCTAAAGCTTGAGTTGCTAAATCTATGGCTACTTCTTTACCAAGCAAACTTGTCAAGTAAAAAATAGCATTACCTCTTTCGATAGGTTCTTCAGAATTTAGATATCTCAGCCAATGGTTAATTTGTCCTTTTTGTTGAGATTTCTGATGTTCTTTTATATCATTTTCCTTAGTGATTGCTCTATTTTTTATCTGAAAAATGGCATAAGAAACTGTACGATGTAAGTCTGAGTTCAAATCTAAATAAGCTTCAAATAAATCAATAATAATTCTTTCATTACCTAATTTACCTAGTAAATCAGCAGCACTTTTACGAAGAGATAAATCACTATTTTTATTCTTTAAAACTTTGGTTAATACAGAAATTACTGCTTCACGTTCCATTTTTTCTAAGCAACGAGTAGCCATCCCGCTGACTTTATACTCTAAGTCTTGTGTTGCCCTAAGTAGTTCCAGAATGGCTGCTTCCGAATCTAATTTTCCTAAAACACGCATTACTGCCATTTCGCGCACTGAGACAATTGGATCTTTAATTAGAATTAGAGACACTAACGAAATTGCTTGTTCGTTGTCTAGCTCCGCAATTGCTCTGATAGCCGTCTTACGTACATGAAAATCTGCATCCTCAATTGCTATATTTATCACAGATAGAGTAGCTTCACTGCCCAATTTCATAGATGCCCAAACAGATTTTCTACGGATATCTGGATCTGAATGTTTGACTGTCTTGATTAGCTCATCAGCAGCTTTTAAAGATTTAGTTTCCCCAAGAAGGAATATCCTGAACCATTCCGTAACTTGTTGTTGAGCAATCATATTGACTGTCTTTTGTTGAAGCTCCGGCTTTACATCTCCTGCCAACTTTGCTCCTAACTTCAAATCCACATTCAAGGCTAATTCTATTATCTTTATTGCTTGTTCTTCAGTTATCTCTGGCAACCCAAGCATGAGGGCGATCGTGTGACTTGAACCATAACTTGGGCTAAATTGTGAACCATAAAATGAGCCATAAGTAACGACAAAATAAGCCTTACGGAAAAAAGCGAAATAAAACTTTGCAACAAATAATGAGCCAAAGTAGATTTTCTGCACCATAATGTGAACATGAGTTGAAAAAACTGCTAAGGACAAAACCTCAAGCAAACAAGCAGCTTTTAACAGTACAAGAATCAACTTTCATCCCAAAATATGATTCAAAATAACCAAGATATGCTTCACTCCCCCCGCAATAAGTAATATAGACTTGTGTAGTGAAACTCCAAAACTGCCTTTAGACATAGGGTTTAGGGGGGAGTCAACTAATTTTGGATTTTAGATTGACGATTTTAGATTTGTTCTGCACTATTGTCGGCAGACAAGCTACAAGGGGCAGGGCTTTGACTCGAACTAATTGAAAATCCAAAATCTAAAATTGGCACAGTCAAGAAAAAATAAAGCTCTAACACACACCTACCTATCATCTTCTAGTTCCATGAACTCCTCTGAATTTGACCAATGGTGTTCCCAACAGCAACTAACGGCGCAAACAAAAGACCTAATTGCCACAATCAGGTCAGCCCCACCCTCACGCCGTGTACAAGGACGCGCCAAAAACGTCAGCGGAGTTTACCCCAGCCGGAAAATGGGTCAAACCATCCAATTTGAAAGCCACACCGTAGAACTGTGGGCAATCTACCAAATGGAACACGAAGAGGAAGTATTAGAGTTTTACGACCAGCCACCCCCCTTCAAAATCCAGTACCACAATAAAACAGGGCGCAAAATAGGTCATTACCATACCCCAGACTTCTTCGTGTTGAGAACTGATGGTGCAGCCTGGGAAGAATGGAAAACCGAAACCGAACTCAAACGACTAGCCGAAAAATACCCAGAACGCTACCAAAAAACTGCCGACGGTAAATGGCACAACCCACCAGGAACAGCCCATGCTTCTTCC
>NZ_VIKX01000326.1 GCF_009711935.1 Dolichospermum sp. UHCC 0259
GCCAGTTGCGGAAATAAGTATATACAGTTTGCCAAGCTGGAAAGTCCCCTGGTAACGCCCGCCATCGCACCCCTTCTAGCAAGACATAAAAAATCGCGTTCATGACTTCCCACATATCGACTTCACGCTTGCGACCACCTTTTTTGGCTTCTGGAATCATGTCACTCAACAATTCATATTGGGCGTGAGTCAAATTACTGGGGTATGCTTTACTCATGTTACTCTCTCGGTGCTGTGTTCTTTCTATTCACAGCTTACACTGGGAGAGCTTTTTTACTCACTCACCGACTTTTCAAACACCCTCTTAGGATTAACCCTAGCAAAATCCATTGTCGAACTGCATGGAGGCGAAGTAAGTCTCACCAGTGAAGTTGGTGTTGGTACTTGTTTTACCTTCACCATCCCCCTTATAGAAGCTGTGACAATTCCCACTCTAGATGACATTTATGCTGGGGAAAACAAAAATATTGTATATCCAGATATCCTGGAAAATGCCCCCCTCATCTTACTAGTAGAAGACAATGAAGCCAACATCATGACCATAGCCGACTATTTGGAAGTCAAGGGATATCGTCTTCTGGTGGCAAAAGATGGAGAAACAGGAGTCGCTTTGGCTAAATCTGAGCATCCTGACCTGATTCTCATGGATATTCAGATGCCAGGAATGGATGGCATCGAGGCTATGAAACACATTCGTGCTGATGAGCAAATTGCAAACATACCCATCATTGCCTTAACAGCTTTAGCTATGCCTGAAGATGAAGAACGGTGTCTGTCTGCTGGTGCAAATCAATATCTGAGTAAACCCCTCAAGTTAAAACAATTAACCCAGATTATCCAGCAATGGTTAAGCATTTGATTGAGCCTATTCCTTTAATGTTACCTCAATATTTTCTGTGGAATTAATCTGACGAAATATAAAATGCCAGATCAGCCCAACACCCATTAATCCAAGACCAATTAACCAGTAGCGCCATTCAATACAAAAAGCCAGCAACAGCGAAGACCAAAAAGATAACCAAGATATCCATTTCGGATATAACCGTTCTTCGTTACTGATTTGCAATGCGGCTAAACTAACAATGGCACTTCGATATAAAGCCCCAAATGTCCCAAAAGACCAAGTAACTTTTACGTCACCGATAAATACAAGAAGGGCGATCATGATGCCCACAGCTATGACTGCTAAATCAGGTGTCGTCCCTGCACTATTCAACTTGGCAAAAAAACTAGGCATATCTCCCCGACGTGCCATTGCTAACAGAAGTCGAGATACACCCAAAACCGTAGTTAAGAGGATACTTAGCATAGAAGTGACAGCACCAACAGCCAAGAAATTAGCAACAAAGGGAATCCCAAAGCTATCAGCTACGGCTTTTAAAGGTGCTGCATTCAATCTAGTTGCCTCAGCAAAAGCGTCTGATCCAATTGATCCTAAACTGACTACAGCCACGCAGATATAAAGGAGCATGGTGGCAATGATAGTGAAAATAATCGCTCTGGGAATACTCTTTTTAGGATCTACGATTTCTTCACCAACCATAGAAATGCGAGCAGCACCATTATAGGAAACAAACATTAAAGCCACTGATTGCAGAAAATTAATTGTCCAGTGGTGAGAGTTTGTACCTGAGAAAGTCAATTTCTCAAACCCATGAGTAAAGCCGAAAAAGAACCCGACAATAATTAAACAAAGTAGGGAGAGAATGGTGATTGAAACAACCACAATAGTTGATATTTTAGAACTACGCATCCCTCCCAAAACAATGAAGGTGATCACAAATACACCAATTTCTGCTACAGGGACTAAAATCCCCGCATCGGTGATACCAAGGTTGTTTAAAAGATAACCGGAAAATCCCAGGGCGGCGGTAGCTGCTACGGCAGTTTTGCTTAAAAGATAGATCCAACCGCCGGTAAAGCCTAACCAGGGTGTTAAGTATTTATAACCATATTCATAGATGCCACCACTAACAGGATGATTAACAGCAAGTTGGGCGAGGTTGAGACTGTTACAGGCTGCTAATAAGCCAGCAACAATTAGGGCTGCGATCGCTGCTGAACCAGATATCTCCGCAGCCAGACCAATACTGACAAAAATACCCGCACCAATAACTGAGGCTAACCCCATAATCGCCGCACTCAGCCAATCTAACTCTCGTTTCAGTTGCTTTGGCGGATTTTCATTTAACATAGTGTTTCCTTTGAATTGATCTAATTCCACAGGCGACTTGATACATAAACATTACCTGATAAAAGTAGACGCACAGTTCTCACAATACCCGCACTTTTAACCATCATGGACGAACCGTCATTGGTTGTCACCAAAGAAACCTCAATTTTTCCAGAAGGATGTTCAATCATCACCATTTCATTGCCAGAACCTATTGAAGTAGCAATACCTTCGGCGACAGAACCTTTGAGGAGGCTACAGCAACCAACACAAATTGCACCTGTGACAGCATGGGCGCTATGACAAACATTGGGGACAAAATAACGGGAGGTAATGTTTCCCCCATAACGTGGAGGTGCAATCATCGCAAATTTAGGAATTACACTATTTGTAACATCACCTAGTCCCATCCGTTCACCAGCAATGCGGCGAATTTTAGCAATTTTCTCTAAAAAAGTGGTATCTGCATCAAGTTCTGCCTTGGTTTCATAACCAGTTTTACCTAAATCATTAGCCCGTGCTATGACCATCGGCATAGCGACATCAATGCAAGTAACCTCAATTCCCTCAATTTCTTCACGACAATAGCCTGTGGGTAAAAGTTGACCTGTTTTAGAACCGACAATTTCCATGAAGTTGAGTAAAACTGGGGCTGCTGTCCCCGGTACACCGTCAATGGACATATCACCATCATATATAACTTGACCTTGAGGAGTCAGGACTATAGCTTCTATCAGTGCATTGGTATTGACGTTACGGATTTTGACGATGGTTTTCTGATCCATCGCGGTAACAAGACCTCTGGCAATGGCAGCATGACCAATAGCAGCAACCATGTTACCGCAGGATGGACTCCAATCAATCTCAGCCTGATTAATGCTCACTTGACCGAAGAGATAATCTACATCAGCCCAAGGATGGGGAGATGGGGAGAATATAGCTACTTTGCTGGTTAGTGTTGTTGCCCCTCCGATTCCGTCTATTTGGCGGTCATCGGGTGAACCCATTGCGGCTAGAATGATCTTGTCTCGGATAGTTGCATCAGTTGGTAAATCTGACTGCAAAAAAAATGGACCACGAGATGTGCCGCTACGGAATAATAAACACGGGATAGCTAACTGGTTCATACATAAAACCTCATGGGAGATTGTCAACCCGGCTTTTTTAGTTCTGGAGTTTTAATAATACAATCTATTAGCGATCGCTTGCTTCTCTTACCTAAAGACCATTAATCATTGTCTGAATCAGGGGCGTTGCTGAATTAAGATATGAAAATTAAAAATGCCATCTCTCAAACTCTTACTCTCTGTGCCTCTGCGTCTCTGCGTGAAATAAAATCATACTTTTACTCAGCAACGCCCAAAAACTCATCGGTTAGCGTTGTTGGGGAAACAAGGAGAAATTGCCTCAAAAGTTGGAGCGATTTTGGCAAGTAATTTGAAGGCAAAAAGCCGATTTCGTGAAGCTTTACATCTTTGCAAAGAGACTTTAAATATTGTCGAAGACTATCATATTTTGCATCAAATAGCACGGTCTGAACAAGAATTGGGAGAAATTGAACAAGCACAGCAACATTATCAAAAAGCACTAGAAATATGTCCAGTAGCAGACGAAAAAGCAAAAGCGACCATTTTTCATAACCTAGCAGGTATCTATGCCAACACTGGAAAAATCAACGATGCGGTCGCATTTTACCAACAATCTTTACAACTCCAAGAAAGCATTGGTAATGTCCAAGCTACAGGCGCGACATTGCACCAATTAGCAGGTATCTACGCCAAGATGGGAAAAATTGAGGATGCGATCACCCTCTACCAACAGTCTTTACAACTTTTTGAAAGCACTGGGGATGTCCAAGGTCAAGCCGCGACTTTGCACTGTTTAGCTGATATCTACGCGGATACGGGAAAAATAGAGGAAGCGATCGCCCTCTACCAGCAGTCTTTAGAAATCACTGAAAGCATTGGGGATATCCACAGTAAAGCCGTAACATTAGCAATGTTGGGGCAGTTGTTAGCAGATAAAAAAGGAGATTTTGTTACAGCACTGGATTATTTACAGCAGTCTTGCGAGATATTGCAGCGTATTCAATCTCCTGATGCTAAGACAGTGAGGGAAATTATTCAACGAGTGCAACAAATGGCAAACGGTTAAGGTAATTTCTTAAACTTCCAACTTTTGAAAATGCTACAAGAAACATCAGAACAAGAAACTGAATGGGAGTTTGCAGAAATCTGGGTAGATACTCCGATATTTCCTTCTTATATTCTGATGATAGTCAAAGAACAATCAGGAAAACTCTCTATTCATAACCCTGCACAAAACTATAAAATCATCTTTGCTAGTGACAATTATGAAGCCGCTAAAATGTGGCTACTAGAGGATGAATATGAAAGATTGAATAATCGTATTTTACAACAAGATTCTGATGAAGAAGATTAAAAGAGACGTTGACTAAAACGCCTCCCTTTTTAGGATATGTCTAATCAACTTTAAACCTAGCTAATAACTCCTCACGGGAAAGATTAAGTAATAACTGATTTCTGTCTGTGAGAGAAAGTTCCATCAACTGACTGATAATAGCAGATAACTCTTCATCTAAATTACCAAAACGCACCGCTAACAAACTCTCTACCATCAAACGCTGTCCATCTTGTCTTCCTGCTTCTATTCCCTCTTGTTTCCATTCTTCACATTGTTGAATATACGCTGGTGATAAACTCATAATCAACTCCTTTACCTCTTCATCATTGGTATTACTATTCAATTCTAAATTTTTTCGCCAAGATGCGAAAATTCTTACTAGATACTTCCATTTATCATTGTCTTTTGACAGTTCCACGACTTCGCTGATAGCCGCTGTTTGAGTTCTCCCTTTTCCTAATACTCTCAACCATAGTGTATCCTCTGTCATGGATAACTGATTGATAGCAACAATCGCTGCTTTCTGGTATTTTGGTAAAAAATAAACTCCTGTTTCCCATCCCTCCTTTGCTTTCGCTCCAAAACCTTCCAGGATTTTTTCTGAACAAGTTGGTGTTAAAATCCATAGAAATGGTAATTCTGCTTCAGAGATAGAACGTTTTTCTCGTTTCGCTTCTCGTAATAAATCACCCTGTACACTGTACAATTTTAACAAACAACTTCTAATTTCTACCTCATTAGGTGCATTGCGGTAAGGTTCAAATAGACAGCTTGTAACTGCCATTTTTCCTAATAATCCTAATTGGGAATTTATAGCTGTTGTTGTCGGAACAAACCAAATATCAATTTCCTGAACTTCGCTTTTGACATCTTTACTGGTTTCTACCTTACCTAGAGGCGCTAATAATTCTTCTAGATATTCTTTGGCCAGTTGGTCGTGGGGTTGTCGTGTCATGAATTTCCTAATCCGCGCAGAATGATGTCGGAGAGAGTTAAATGGTAAAAAAAGATATTTTCACTATATACTCAAGTAAGGAATCCTTACATTTCTATAAACAAGGCTAGGAGATAAGTCATGCTGGCTAAATTAACTTCTAAGAATCAGCTAACTTTACCTAAAAGTGTTACCCGTGAGATAATGGGAGGGTCTGAATATTTTGATGTCAAGGTGGAGAATGGGCAAATTATTCTCACTCCTGTGAAAATTCAGAGGGCTGATGCGGTTCGATCTAAGCTGGCTGATTTAGGACTAAGTGAGCAAGATGTGGCTGATGCAGTAGCTTGGGCGCGTCAATCATCATGACTTCTCTACGAGTTGTAATTGATACTAATATTATAGTTTCTGCGTTGATATTTGGGGGCAAAGTATGTAGGCTGCGTTTAGCTTGGCAGGATGATCTTTTTATTCCCTTGGTTTCTAAAGCGACTACCACTGAGTTGATTCGAGTGCTGGCTTATCCTAAGTTTCAGCTTACCCCAAGGGAGCAAGAAGATTTGCTATCGGATTATATACTGTTTTGTGAAGCTGTGGCGATGCCCGACAACTTGCCTGTAATTCCTGAATGTCGTGACCCTTTTGATGTTCCTTTTTTACTTCTAGCTGTGGTTAGTAAAGCAGATTATCTTGTGACAGGCGATAGCGATTTACTCACTTTAAAAGATAATTTTTCTTGTCCGATTATCACTGCTGAAGAGTTTATCAATGTTATGAATGATTTGATTGGTAAACGCTAACTACAGCAGATTTCAGCGTTCAGCATCTCTCTGTAAGGTTTTGTGATTAAAGTTTGTACCTCATTTACCTGCAATATGCTGTAATTTTGTGACAAGTTGAGACAGAACATACGGAGCTAAATTCATCAATTCTGCGCTAAGTGCCAAAACAGCATACACTTTTTGTGAATTAACCTCACAAAAGGAGTTGACTATGACTAAGTTCTTATTCGTAACCGATTTAGATCATACTTTCGTAGGGGATGATCAGGGATTATTGGAGTTGAGCGATCGCTTGCAAAGTCATCGTCAACAATATGGTACAAAAATAGTCTACTCTACAGGGCGATCGCCTGTCCTCTACCGCGAACTCCAACAGGAACAAAATCTCTTTTCCCCAGATGCTTTGGTTCTGTCTGTAGGTACGGAAATCTACTTAAATGGTAGCAATATTCCTGACCCAGAATGGTCAAACATTCTTACTCAAGGTTGGGATAGGCAAAAAATTCTCGCTATCACTGAACAATTTCCAGAATTATTGTTACAACCAGATACGGAACAACGTCCTTTCAAGGTCAGTTTTTTCCTAAAAGCAGAATTGTCGGGAATCCTACCACAACTTGAGGCCGAGTTGCAAAAAACTCAACTAAATGTAAAGTTAATTTATAGTAGTGAAATTGACCTTGACATTTTACCCCATACCAGCGATAAAGGTCAAGCAATGCAGTTTTTACGACAGAAGTGGAAATTTGCAGCCGAGCAGACTGTTGTTTGTGGCGATTCGGGTAATGATATTGCTTTATTCGCTGTCGGTAAGGAACGGGGAATCATTGTCGGGAATGCTCGTCCAGAGTTACTGCAATGGTATCATCAGCATCCTGCGGACTACCGTTACCTCGCCCAAAACCGTTGCGCTGCTGGGATTATGGAAGGTTTAAAATATTTTGGTTTCCTAGAATGATTAGCTATCTTAAAGGTATCGTTGCTGGTGTCCAAGCCATTACTCCTAATCGCGTCATCTTGACCTTAGAAGTCAATGGCACGGGTTATGATTTACAAATTCCCCAACGTCTGGCTAACCAGTTAACATCAACTGGGGATGTGATCCAAATCTTTACCCATTACCAGATTCGAGACGAAGTTCCTATGCTCTACGGTTTTTCTTCTCCTTCGGAACGGGATTTATTTCGCCATTTGCTCAGTGTCAGTGGGATTGGTGCGGCATTAGCGATCGCGCTCTTGGATACAATGGAATTACCAGAGTTAGTCCAAGCCATTATCGCTGCCAACGTCCAAATGCTGATTCAAGCTCCTGGAGTGGGCAAGAAAACCGCTGAACGCATCTGTTTAGAACTTAAGAGTAAACTGATCGAATGGCGCAAATCGGCGGGCTTCTTCGTGGCTACAGGCGGTCCTGCACCAGGAATTTTAGAAGAAGTGCAAATGACTCTCTTTGCTTTGGGATATACTGCCCATGAGGTTAGTAACGCCTTGCACGTAGTGAGCGAAGATATTGGTTTACCCAAAAATGCCTATGTGGAAGATTGGATTAGACAAGCGATCGCTTGTCTCAGCAGTAGTGAAGTAGAGTGTTCATAATTCATCATGAATAATAATCCTTATGCTTGGATAAACGAATCTCTGGCTACTATTCATCGGGCTGACTGGTATCGTTCCGTGCAAACGATTCACAGCCGACCCGGTGCAACTGTGGTATTATCTGGGCAAGAGGTTATTAACTTTGCCAGTAATGATTACTTAGGATTAGCAGGAGATGAACGCCTACAAACAGCCGCCATTACTGCTATTCAACAATTCGGCACTGGTAGCACAGGTTCTAGATTACTCAGTGGGCATCGAGAAATTCACAGAGAATTAGAACAGGGAATCGCATCTACTAAACAAACCCAAGACGCATTAGTATTTAGTTCTGGTTATTTAGCAAATATAGGCACGATTTCCGCCATAGTCGGGAAAAGAGACTTAATTTTATCTGATGAATATAATCATTCCAGCTTAAAAAAGGGAGCAATTCTCAGCGGTGCAACTGTCATGGAATATCCGCATGGTGGTACTGCAGCACTATGGGAAAATTTACAGGAACACAGAAAAAAATACCGACGCTGTTTGATCATCACTGATAGCGTCTTTAGCATGGATGGTGATTTATGTCCATTACCCCAACTGCTAGATTTAGCTGAAGAATTTAGCAGTATGCTACTCCTCGATGAAGCTCATGCTACAGGAGTCATGGGGAAAACGGGCGCTGGCTGTGTAGAACATTTTGGCTGTACAGGTAGAGAATTAATTCAAATTGGGACATTGAGTAAAGCCTTGGGGAGTTTGGGTGGATATGTCGCTGGAAGTAGTCCCCTAATTGACTTTTTACGCAATCGCGCCCCCAGTTGGATTTATACTACCGCCCTTTCTCCCGCAGACACAGCAGCAGCTTTAGCCGCTATTAAGATAGTGCAAAAAGAACCGGAAAGGCGATCGCAACTTTGGCAAAATGTCAATTATTTAAAACAATTAATTACAGAGAATTTACCTAATTTAAAGTTATTACCCACAGAATCGCCGATATTATGTTTTCAATTACCTAGTGCAGCAGCAGCATTAACAGCCGGAAAGCATTTGCGAGAATCAGGAATCTTTGCACCAGCCATTCGTCCCCCCACAGTTAACACCAGCCGGATTAGGATATCTGTAATGGCTACCCATGAGTTAGCACATCTTCAGAAATTAGTGGAAGTGATCAAAAGTATGGAAGGGTAAGGCTTGATTGAGTTTAGCAGCGATAGCGAAGCGCTGCTGCAAGCAGTTCGCTTGGAATGTTACGGTAATGAAAATTATTTCGCGCAAAGTAGCAATGGAGCAAAGACGCAAAGAAAGAGATTTTCTTTTTAACCCATTGTAGAGATTTAGCAAAAAATTAAATCCTGGATATCCTGATTCTGACAATTATTATATAATCAATTTTGCTTACCTACTTATCAATAAGTAATCTCACTGGAAAATTTTATGCCTGTTTTTCTACAAACTCTGAAAGAGCAAGGTCTTCTTAACCAAGTTCAGATCACAATATGTAATGTAGGTTCACGGAAACTATCATCAGCAGATGATTATGGTGCTGGAGATTGGAACGTTTTTGCACCTAACTTAACTATTTATGGTTTTGATGCTGATGCTGATGCTTGTGAAGCGGCAGAAGCCGAACTGGAATCAAAAGGAATAAATTGGACTGAAAAACATATTCCTTTAGCTCTGGGTAAATGTATAGGTGCTGTTACTCTATATGTAACTAAACACCCCATGTGTAGTTCATTGTATGAACCAAATGAGCCATTGCTTTCCAGATTTGTAAATTTGCCAGAATTAGCAGGTTTGGATTTTACTATAGAAATTGAGACAACGACATTAGATGCTTTTTGTCAAGCAGAAGGAATTGAGACAATAGATTTCTTGCAGATAGATGTGCAAGGTGCAGATTTAGACGTTTTACAAGGAGCATCTGAGATTTTAACACGTGGGGTGTTGGGGGTGCAGATTGAAGTTGAGTTTTCACCTTTATATTTAAATCAACCTTTGTTTGCTGATGTGGATACCCATCTCAGAAAAAATGGTTTTACATTATTTAACTTAGCAACTACCTATCGTCCTCGCGCCCGTTCACCAATAGTATCAAAAAATCGCTCTGGACAGATACTCTGGGGAGATGCTTTCTATCTTCAAGATCCTATAGATAAAAATGTCAATCCTGTTGTTAAAGAACCTGGTAAAATCTTCAAAGTAGCTTGTGTAGCTGATGTTTTAGGTTTTCCTGATTACGCTTTAGAGCTATTAGAGTACCTGACAGTTAATTATGGAGACAATCCACAATACAACTTTGCCAAAACTATTATGAAGAGTTTATCTCAATTTCCCAAATTAGTAGAACAAGGCTTAGATTCCCTAGCTGTAGTTAATAATATTCGTCCTTATGTTAATAAATAAACTCAAGTTCGTAGTGAGGACTTCAGTCCTCATTATTCAAAATCTGAGTGATAAATCACTCACTACTAACTAGAATCAATATTGAGTCTCTAACATAATCAAATCAAAATCATGGAAAACCAAGAGCAGCGTTTGTAATAAGTGAAAAACTTCTATCTTTTCTACAGGGTTGCCAGTCAGAGGATTAAAAGGTCTAAACTTTTGCCAATATTCCACTAAAGACATCATTGATAGAGACTTATCAAATAAAGGTAACAAGCAGAGAGCCATTAAGCTATCTATATTAACCACATCATTCTTTAAACCTAAATCTTGAGACAGAGAAAAGACTTTTCCTTCTGTTACACAAGTTATTCGTAGCGACTGTCTTGATTGTCAAGTGCTTGTTAAGGCTTAACTGAGCAGTATTGGGAAGCGATGCCTACGGCGAGCGAAGCGATCGCCCTCTACCACCAGTCTTTACAAATCAGTGAAAGCATTGGCAATATCCAAGGTAAAGCCGCGACTTTGCACCGTTTAGCTAACAAATGGCAAACAGTTAAGGTACTTTCTTAAACTTCCAAATTTTGAAAGTGCTGCAACAAACATCAAAACAAGAAACTGATGGTATAAATATGCTGGTGATAAAGCCATCCTTAACGCCTTATCTTCATCGCTATTATTATTTTCTTCCATTTTTCTTCGATAGATAATTCCATTTAAACTTATTAAAAGAGACGTTTCATGAAACGTCTCTACATTGTTTTTCAAAACATCTAATCAACCTTAAACCTAGCTAACAATTCCTCACGGGAAAGATTAGATAAATTAAGTAATAACTGGGTTTTTTCCGTCAAAGGAAGTTCCATCATCGGAGTCACAATAGTAGATAATTCCTCATCTAAATTACCAAAACGCACCGCTAACAAACTCTCAACCATCAAACGCTGTCCGTATTGTTGTCCTTCCTGTCTTCCTTCCTGTCTTCCTTCCTGTCTCCCTTCTTGTCTCCCTTCCTGTCTTCCTTCTTCTATTCCCTCTTGTTTCCATTCTTCCCGTTGTTTTAGATACGCTGGTGATAAACTCATAATTAATTCCCTTACTTCCTCATCATTAACATCACTATTCAATTCTAAATTTTTCTGCCAAGATGCGAAAATTTCTACCAGTTTGTTCCATTTATCATTCTCTCGTGAAAGTTCAACAACTTTGCTGACAGCTTCAGTTTGAGTTTTTCCTTTTCCCATTGCCCTTAACCATAGTGTATCCTCTATTACGGGTAATTGGTTAATAACAACAATAGCCGCTTTCTGGTATTTTGACAGAAAATAAACTCCTTTTCCCCATCCCTCCTTTGTTTTTGCTCCAAACCCTTCCAGGATTCTTTCAGAACAAGTTGGTGTTAAAATCCATAGAAAAGGTAATTCTTCTTCAGCGATAGAACGTTTTTCTCTTTTGGCTTGTCTTAACAATTCACCCTGAACACTATACAATTTTAACAAACAACTCCTAATTTCCACCTCATTAGGTGCATTACGGTAAGGTTCAAAAAGACAGCTTGTAACCGCCATTTTTCCTAATAATCCTAATTCAGAATTTATAGCTGTTGTTGTGGGAACAAACCAAACATCTATTTCCTGAATTTCGCTTTTTACATCTTTACTGGTTTTGACCTCTCCTAAAGGTGCTAATAATTCTTCTAGATATTCTTTGGCTAGTTGGTCGTGGGGTTGTCTTGTCATAAATCAGTATATAAAGTTTTGCACTAACAGCCGGAAAGTGCTTGCGAGAATCGGGAATTTTCGCCCCGGCTATTCTTCTCCCCACAGTTAGCACCAGCCGGATTAGTATATCTGTAATGGCTACCCATGAATTAGCACATCTTCAGAAGTTGGTAGAAGTAATCAAAAGTATGGAAGAATTAAAACAAGGAGTCAAGAAGTAGGGGCGCAGGGTCTGATCCCTAATTTATATTGCATCAACAGTGATAACCGCTGTATACTATATTTTTCCCAATTAGAATAATTTCTTGATAGCGATATGCACTTGAATGAGATACAAAATCTACAGTAAAAGTTATATGCTAATAGACTCCTGACTCCTGACTCCTGGTATATCAATATGTTACCTCATATCCAAACCTTAATTTCATTAATCGAAACCTTGCCCCTAAATACCCAAAAACAAGTAGTAGAACATTTGCAAGAATATATTCAACAACTTACCAAAAATTTAGATCCTCAACAGAAAATCATCCTCACAGATGATTGTTCCTCACAACTTTCTCCAGAAGAACTAGAAATATTGAATAATTGCACAGAAATTCTCGTTTGGTCTCCCTTTGATTCAATACAGTGAATATGCAATATAAAGATCCCCGACTTCTTTTATCACCTGATCATTTATTGACAATATTATCTCAAAAGTCGGGGATCTCCTCAGTAGAATTAATCCAAAATCTAACATCTAAAATCGGATGACCTTTGACTTTCCTAACACCGCCCTTTCCGTAACTGGTTTAACCGACTACCTAAAATTACTCTTAGAACAAGATGAAATTCTCAGACAAGTGTGGGTAACTGGGGAAGTTTCCAGCACCAATCATCACCAAAGTGGGTTATTTTTCACCTTAAAAGATACCGATACTACAGCCTCCATCAAGTGCGTAGCTTGGAAAAGTCAAGTAGCAAAATTAGCACAAATACCTGTAGCTGGTGAACAATTAATTATTTTAGGCAGTATTCGTATTTACCCGCAGCGGGGAGAGTATCAATTAACAGTGTGGCAAGCCTTACCGGCGGGTGTAGGTTTACAGGCTTTACGCTATCAACAACTAAAAAATCGCTTACAGGCTGAGGGATTATTTGATACAGAACGAAAGAAATACCTTCCCCCACATCCACAAATTATCGCCGTCGTTACGTCCCCAACAGCAGCCGCTTGGGGTGATATTCAAAAAACCCTCAAACATAGATATCCCGGCTTACATATCTTATTTTCTCCCGCCACAGTGCAAGGTGAACAAGCACCAGCATCTATCGTTAAAGCCATTGAAAGAGTCAAAAAAGATGGTCGTGCCGAAGTATTAATTTTATCGAGAGGTGGTGGTGCTGTCGAAGAATTAGCTTGTTTTAATGATGAAAGAGTCGTTATGGCTGTTGCTAATTGTTCAATACCAGTCATAACAGGAATTGGACACCAAAGGGATGAATCACTAACAGATTTAGTTGCTGATTCATGCGTACATACACCAACAGCCGCAGCAGAAACAGTTGTTCCCTCACTGTCTGATTTACAAATTCAACACCAACAGCGAATTACAGACTTGTGTACAGCCGTAAATTCATCATTAGCAGCTAGGGAAAAGCAACTTCAAGGATTAAAACATCGATTGCGTCAATTGCGGTTAGATAGACAAGTAGAACAGGAAAAAGATAAGTTATCTTGGAAACACCGGCAATTATTACAGGTAACAACGGGAAAATTACAACAAGCCAGCCAACACTTAGAAATGTTACGCCAAAAATTGGCTAGTATTGACCCTCAATCCGTATTACAGCGTGGTTACGCAGTAGTGATAACAGAAAATGGTGTAATTCCTCGTTCTGTATCAGAATTAACTATAGGAGAAAATTTAGTGATTCAGTTGGCACAAGGTAAGGTAACAGTTAAAGTTATAGAAGTTACTGAAGGTTAAATTCTGAAAAAGTATATTTTCAGACTTCAGACTTTATGCCCAGGATGCTCTACTGTACGATGTAAGCTATGTCCTATCATGATTCTGCCTTATTACAAAAAATTTCTGTCGAGATTTGTCAATCAATTATTGCTATTCAACAACAGCAACCGGAATTATTGATTGCAAAATATCGAACTATTAACTGGCAAATATCTACAAATAAATCGGCTTTAAGTGCAAAATTTAGAGCTATACTCAGCCAAACTCAAAGCTGGGATGAATTATTACAAAAACTGCAATCATCACTTAAAGCGGTGCTTGTTCCCGCAGCTTTTGATTCACAAATACTATCAGATTTAATATCTGCTATTGACCAGTTAAATTCAGAAAATATTGATGTAAATGCTAACCATTTACTCCAACGACAATCTGCTAGTATAACTATTTTGCTTTTAGATGCAGAAAACCTCCAACTTAACACGAATACAGAAAAGTTTTTAACTACAATTTGTCATTGTCCTGTACAAGTTAAAATTGCTTTTGCTAATTGGTCAAATCGCGGAAAATTGGATGTAGAATTACATGAACGTGGCTATGATTTAATTCATGTTCCTGCTGGCAGAGATAATGCTGATGGGAAAATGATTGCTGTGGGTTCTTCTATCCATGAACGCTATCCTAATGTTAAGGAAGTGTTTGTTTGTTCGTCAGATAAGGTAATGACAAATTTATGTAATACGTTACAACAAAATGGGATATTAGTTTATCAAGTTAGTCAACATGGAGAAAATATTAAGGTATTTAATAGTGCAACTAGTGAAACTGTTAATTATTCTCTGAAACCTTTGCCAGAAATACCTTCTATAGAACAATTTATTTTTCAAGTTAAGAGTTTGATTAAATTACAACAAAAGCAAACTGCAAGTTATTGGGTAAAACTTTCGATTCTGTCTAAATTATTTAAAAGCAAACATCAATTAACTATTAGTCAAATTATTGCCCATCATTTTCCTGGTAAAAAAGCCAAAGATGTATTTATCAACTATCCATCTGAGATTGTCATTCATCAAATTGATGAGAAATCTGAATTATATGTCACAATTTTTGAACATCATCAACCCCAATCAGAAGATAGTCAAGCTAATGTACAAGCTACAATATCCAGCGGATTATCTGCTATTAATTCTGCCGCAGATTTAGAACAAGCGATTAAAAATATTTTGACTGATTTAAGTAAGTTGGATAATCAGCAATTTGTGGATATTAGTATTTTGGGTAGTAAGTTTTATCAGCAATATGGTCAACCGATTACGGAACAAATAAAACAATTGCAGATTGGTGGTAGTTTTGTGAAGTTTTTACATTCTTGTAGTTCTTTGCAAATTCAGCAGGTAGGTAAAAGATGGGAGGTGGGTGTGAAAAAATCTGAACTATGATTTCTTTGATTTGTTTGATTGAGATGATGAAACATAGAATACTGATATAGGTTAATAATTCTTTCTTCTTTCTTCTTCTGACTCCTGACTCCTAACTCCTAACTCCTGACTAAACCCAGAATACCGAGATAGACTGTACTATAAATATAGTCTGTAAAGAAATGTAAATATTATGATGCTACAAGATAAAGTTATTGTCATTGTCGGGGCTACTGGTGGTATTGGTGCTACTTTAACTCGTCAGTTGTCTTCCACTGGTGCGCGGTTGGTACTCGCAGCTAGGGACGGGGAAAGTTTAGCTGCATTAGCGAATGAGTTATCCGCAGATGTGCTGACAGTTCCCACAGATATTACTCAACCTCAACAGGTGGAAGCATTAATTCAAGCGACAATAGCCCAGTTTGGACAAATTGATGTTCTGGTAAATGCAGCCGGGGCGGGTATTCTCAAAGCCTACAACAACATTGAATCGGCAGATTTAGATGCAATGCTGGATTTGAATTTAAAAGGCTGTTTTTACACGACTCAAGCAGCAGCGAAGGAGATGCAAAAACGGAAATCTGGTCATATTTGTAATGTTGTCGGTATTCTTGGTAAACATTCAATGCCTATGGCTGCGGCTTATTCTGCGTCTAAGTTCGGTGTGGTGGGTTTTAGTAAATGTATAGCGGAAGAACTGAAACGTTTTGGGGTGAAAATGACACTTTTTTACTTTGGAGGCATAGATTCTCCTTTTTGGGATAAGGTAAATTTAAAAGTAGATCGGAATAAAATGCTTAGTTGTGAGACTGCGGCAAATGCTATTTTTTATGCTTTATCGGCTGAACCACAGGCTATTCCTATGGAAATTAATATTCAACCTGAGAGTCATTTATTTTTTTAGTATGTAATACCAAATTAAGATAAGGCTGCATAAAATAATATTTCCAGAATAATTGAACGCAGATAAACGCAAATAAACGCAGATGAATTAATGGATTTCAGAAT
This sequence comes from Dolichospermum sp. UHCC 0259, assembly GCF_009711935.1. GTDB lineage: Bacteria > Cyanobacteriota > Cyanobacteriia > Cyanobacteriales > Nostocaceae > Dolichospermum. The sequence goes on from NZ_VIKX01000326.1 coordinate 16,385, forward strand.
TCTGTGCAGCCTCATATAAAATTGGTAAAAAGGTGATAGTAAATACTGGATTTAAAAGAAATTATGCTGCAAATTGATCACGTTCACTTTTATGTCGAAGATGCCCAAAGGTGGCGAGATTGGTTTGTATATTGTCTTGGTTTTCAAGCAGTGAATGATGGTATTTTTCCCAAGTTTTTTCATCATCCAAAATCGTTGCATACTTGTACAGAAGTGGTGAAAAGTGGATCTGTCTACTTTTTACTTTCTTCTGCGATTTTACCAACTAGTCCGGTGGCTGAGTTTTTGCGTGAACATCCTCCTGGTGTGGCTGATATAGCTTTTGTAGTTGATGATGTGGAAGCTGTGATAGCAAAGGCTAGAAGTAATGGGGCAATGATTCTCCAACCTGTTCAAGATGGTAAATTTTGTCAGTATGCTAAAATTGCTGCTTGGGGTGGTTTAAATCATACGTTAATTTGTAGGGAGAAGGCAAAAATAGCGGAGGTGGAAAATATTTCCCGTGATTCTGTTACTGCTATTGATCATTTAGTTTTAAATGTGGGTGTGGGTGAGTTGGTAACTGCTGTTAATTGGTATGAAAAAATATTTGATTTTCAACCTCAACAAAGTTTTAATATTAAAACTGATCGTTCTGGTTTGCACAGTCAGGTAATGATTTCTCCTAATGGCAATATTCAATTACCAATTAATGAACCGGCTTCTCCTAGTTCGCAAATTCAGGAGTTTTTGGAGGTGAATCGAGGTGCTGGTATTCAACATATTGCTTTATTGATACCTGATCTTGTGAGTGCAATTTCTCGGTTTCGGGCTGCGGGTTTATCTTTTCTTTCTGTTCCCCAAAATTACTATTTCCAACTCCAACAACGATATAAGTTTTCTCTGTCAACTGAAGAGTTGCAAGCTATATCTGACCAGGAAATTCTGGTTGACTGGCATGAAGATTCTCATCCAGGTCAGTTATTATTGCAAATTTTTAGTCAACCAATTTTTTCTAAACCAACTTTTTTCTTTGAGTTTATTGAACGTCGTTCTCTTGCACAAGGTTTTGGGGAAGGTAATTTTTTGGCTTTGTTTCAAGCTATTGAACGGGAACAAATTAAACGCGGTTTTGTTAGGGGTTAGGAGATTTTTAATTGCATATTTAAAATCCAAAATCCAAAATTAGGTGATGGCGGTAATCACGGTTTATGAAATATAATTTAGGGCGCAGGCCCTGCGCCCCTACAGGTTTTATGATTGCTGAGTGTATCTCATTTCAGTCTATAGCGTTATAAGTAGGTTAAGAGAAGAAATTAAAGATATCGCTACTTATTGGGAACGTTGAATGTTACCTGCTTTTACCCAACCTTCTTTATCGGTATCAGGAATGCGAATTTTTTGCCATTTTTTATCGGTGCTTTCTTCTAAAATAATGACTTTTTTATTACCACCAACTCCACCGATAGTGGAAGAATTTGCGTCTGGTTCAGAACGCATACTTAGCCCATTTGCCCAGGTAACTGTTCCTTCGTAGGCATCTGGTGGTAGTGGTTTGGGTGATTCTGTGGGTGTGGGAGTAGCTGTAGATGTAGGTGTAGGGCTAGATGTGGGGTTGGAGGTGGCTGGTTTTTTAGGTGGAGATTTGGCTATGGGTTTGGGCTTTTTGGCTTGAAAAGAAGGATTATCGTTAGGATATATTGGTTTGGGGGGAGTTACGGCGGTACGGTTAACAAAATAGAGGGCAACTGTTAAGCCAGTACCTAATAAAACTGCGATCGCTAAAACAAAACCGAGTATAACTTTAAGTAAGTTGGTTAGCATATAGTGGGGAATTGGTAATGGGGAATTGGTAATGGGTAATTGGTTAGTTTTTTTCTTCTTCCTTCTTTCTTCTTTCTTTTCTTCCTCCTGACTCCTGACTCCTGACTCCTGACTCCTATAATTGACGTTGAATACGTTCATTTAAAGGGGTGTATTTTGAAGCTAGACGCGCCCTACCGGCGGCTGCCCATTCTTGGAGTTTTTGAATCTGTTCCACAGCGGTTCGTGCTAGGGGGATAATTTGACTGGCAGCTTCTAAAATATCATCAGTGGTGAAATCACGGTTTTGACTAAAGCCAATGTGCATGGCTTCAATTAACGTTTGTTCAATTTCTGCACCGGAAAAATCGGGGGTTTCGTAGGCTAATCTTTCGATTTCATAGCTGTTCAAATTATGGGGACGCAATCGGGATAAATGCACATGAAAAATCGCTTTTCTTTCTTCTTTGCTGGGTAAACCGACAAAGAAAATTTCATCAAATCGCCCTTTTCTTAACATTTCCGGTGGTAATGCTTGAATATCATTAGCAGTAGCTACGACAAAAACGGGAGAAGTTTTTTCCGCTAACCAATTAATAAAAGTCCCAAATACCCGACTGGTAGTTCCCGCATCACCTTTACTACCCAAACCTGAAAAAGCTTTGTCAATTTCATCAATCCAAAGTATACAGGGAGCGAGCGCTTCTGCGACTTGAATCATTTGTCGGGTGCGGGATTCTGACTCACCCACCAAACCGCCAAATAACCGCCCTACGTCTAATCGTAACAGAGGTAAGTGCCAATGGTGAGCGATCGCTTTGGCTGTTAAAGATTTACCAGTTCCTTGGATTCCCACCAACATTAACCCTCGCGGATAAGGTAAACCATATTGTCGGGCTTTTTCGCTAAACGAACCCCCACGCCGAATTAACCAATCCTTCAAATTATCTAAACCACCAATATCAGTAATTTCCTCAGTGGCGGGGTAAAAATCAAGAATTTGAGTTTGGCGGATAGTTTGCCGCTTTTCTGCCAAAACTAAATCTACATCTTCTGGTTCTAATTGTCCATGAGTGGCGATTCCTCGCGCTAATACCCGGCGGATTCTTTCCATAGACAACCCCTGACAAGAACGCACCAAATCATCTAAAAACTTGCCGCCAGGGGGGTTGCCAGTGGCTTGTAACAACCGTTCCACCTCCATTTTGATTTCCGAAGCATTAGGTAATGGAAACTCAACCACCGTCAGCACTTCCGTCAAATCGTCAGGAATAGCAATGCGAGGGGATAATAAAACAATATTTTTCGGTTGGGATTTCAGGATTTGGGCTAAATTGCGGAGTTTACGAGAAATGGCCACATCATCCAAAAATCTATGATAATCTCGTAAAATCAGCACCGCAGGTGCAGCCGCAGTCAACTTTTCCACAAACTCCAAAGCCTGTAACGGGTTACGTTTACCAAACCCCACATCATTCGGACTACCCTGATAACCATCCACAAAATCCCAAGTATACACCGGACGATTACCTTGATTTGTCGCCTCTTCCCGAATCGCCGCCTCTACCCGTTCCTCCTCATAAGTAGGAACATAAATTAACGGATAACGAGCGCGAAGTAACAATTTAAACTCATCACGAAAATTCATAAAAGTAATTATTTTTAAATTTAGAAATTCAGGATTTTAAAAAAATCTCTAACTTATAATACATCAAGTAGGTTGGCGTTGAAAATTGTAAGGCAATAGGCAAGAGTAAAGAATTTTTCAGCGATTTCACGTTTACCCCTAAAATCTGGTATAATTTTCATAAAACAGATTTTCGTCTCTAAATCACCATGAATAAAGTTACATTAGAGATTCCTGATCAATTAATGAATCAATTGCAAAATCAATCTGATTCCTTACAAAATATTTTGCTTAAAGCCCTGGAAGCATATTTAGCAATAGAACCATCAAATTTAATCAAAACTAAGACTTGGGAACTCTGCGGAAGTTTAGAAATGCCTAATCCTGACCCTGAATTTATAATTAAAGATCAACAAGCAGAATTATCTACTAACTATGCAGAACATATTGATGATGTTTTATATTAAACTCAACTATTTTAATATAAAATCATGAATCAAGAAATAATTGTTGATACCTCAGCTTTAATTGCTTTCTTTGTTAAATCTGAAACCAATCATCAACTATCAAATTATCCTGTACCCATCCTCTCAAAAATATAATATAAGTTATATTTTTATATACAATAATAAATACAGTCAATATCCAATACTTGTCGGTTAAGGAAATGTGGGTTGGGTTGAGCAATCGGAACGCTAACGCGAACAACCCAACCTACGATATAACTAACAATAATCATAGCCAGTTATTAGCCTCTAAACTATGAACATCTTCTCTCAACTCTGCTAGATCGTAGTGGGGAGAAATTTGACGACTACCTAAGATTTTTTGAAGTTGTAATTGATTAATTTTCGCAAAATTACTCGCTTGTCCAAGCGTAAATTTTTCTTGTTGAAATAACATAATTGCTATTTCTAGGAGTAATTCATCTTCAGACATGGAAATTGTTTTTAATGTGTCTTCTGTAATTACAATACTCATTTTTTCTGAATTGTTGTTAATGAATATGCTATATTTATTATACACAAAATTTTAAAAAATTGCCTGTTATGTGATATAATAACAAAAACTTAAATCAATATTGTACTATCCCAACAATAAAAAAATCTATGCTTACCCAAGATAAAAAACAAATCAACTGGAAACCTATTATCAAAAAATTTGTCGCTGTAGTTGGTGAAAAAGGCGTAGTTCAACGCAAAGAAGAACTTCTCACCTATGAATGCGATGGTTTAACCAGCTATAAACAATGTCCCCCCGTTGCAGTATTACCCAGAACCACAGAACAAGTATCAGAAATTGTCAAAATTTGCAATCAATATTCCGTTCCCTTCATTGCTAGAGGTTCAGGAACAGGTTTATCTGGTGGTGCTTTACCAACGGAAAATTCCGTTTTAATAGTTACTTCCTTAATGCGACAAATCCTCAAAATTGACTTAGAAAATCAACGGGCAGTAGTGCAACCAGGAGTAATTAATAGTTGGGTAACACAAGCAGTTAGCGGTGCTGGTTTTTATTTTGCACCTGACCCTTCTAGTCAAATTATTTGTTCAATTGGTGGCAATATTGCCGAAAATTCAGGAGGAGTCCATTGTTTAAAATATGGTGTGACAACAAATCATGTTTTAGGTTTAAAACTTGTGCTTCCAGATGGGGAAATTGTTGATGTTGGTGGACAAATTCCCGAAACACCAGGTTATGATTTAACAGGCATATTTGTCGGTTCAGAAGGAACATTAGGAATTGCCACAGAAATCACCTTAAAAATTCTCAAAAGTGCCGAATCAATTTGTGTATTACTCGCAGATTTTACCAGTGTAGATGCTGCGGCTGCTACTGTTTCTGATATTATCAGCGCGGGAATTATTCCCGGTGGCATGGAAATGATGGATAATATTAGTATTAATGCTGTAGAAGATGTTGTTGCCACTAATTGTTATCCCCGTGATGCCACAGCTATTTTATTAGTAGAAATTGATGGTTTAGAAGTAGAAGTTTCTGCCAATAAACAGCGAGTTACAGAAATTTGTCAAAAAAATGGGGCGCGAAATGTAACTACTGCCAGTGACCCAGAAACCAGATTAAAATTATGGAAAGGTAGAAAAGCGGCTTTTGCAGCGGCGGGACATATTAGCCCAGATTATTATGTGCAAGATGGGGTAATTCCTCGGACTCAATTACCTTATGTACTCCAAGAAATTGAAAGATTAAGTCATAAATATGGTTATCCCATTGCTAATGTTTTTCATGCTGGAGATGGGAATTTACACCCACTAATTTTATTTGATAATTCTATTCATGGAGAATTAGAAAAAGTCGAAGAATTGGGAGGAGAAATTCTCAGGCTATGTGTAAGAGTAGGTGGAAGTATTTCCGGTGAACATGGTATTGGCGCTGATAAAAAATGCTATATGCCAGATATGTTTAGTGAAGCTGATTTAGAAACCATGCAATGGGTAAGACAGGTATTTAATCCCCAAGGTTTAGCAAATCCTGGCAAGATTTTCCCCACACCTCGCACTTGTGGAGAAGCAGCAAAAGCATCTATTCAACAATTCTCAGGTGTAGAAAGATTTTAAGAAAGGAGGTAGGGGCGCAGGGACTGCGCCCAGCCAGGAGTCAAAATCATTTAGACCCTGAAAAATTTCCTTGGCGATTAGCTCTCTACCTTTTTTGCTAAATTGGGTGTATATCGGTTCAATCTGAAAGAAATCATGCTATTTGATATCAATCAACTTAATAATCTTGACTATGACGAAGCTGAACCCTTGCTATCCGATTACATTAAGGGTGTAGTTGACCAATTTGCCAAGTCTCCCGAAGGAGAAGCTTATGCTCAAGATCACCCTGACTTCGGTAATTGGATTGCCCATTTCACAGAAATGTCCTACGTCTACGAAGGATTTACTCTGTCCAAAATGACTAAGGCAAATGTACAAACTGTAATGGAATTTATTATTCCTCGTAAACTCACACTGACGAATAGATCGGAAGCAGATGATGCTATTTCAGAACTTGTCACTTTTTGGAATTTTTTGAAGCGGGAGTATAACTTTCGTAATGCAGGGCAGATAACAACCTATCTTACCAGTATTGAAGGCAAGTTCACAGACTGGATGTTTGATCCGGCAAAAGGAGGTATGGCAAAAAACTTTATTATGGGTGGGATGCAATCCGGGTTTGACATGACAACTAAGGAAGGAATGGCAGCCTTTCAAATAGCTTATAACCAGAAAATTCTTTCAGAACAACCAAAAAACTCTTTTATGCAGAAACTAGGTAATCTGTTTGCAGGATTTTCCCCTGAAGTAGATATTCCTCCATCAATCCAAAAATCTGCCAAACAAAAGCCGAAGACTAATACAAAAGGATTTGAATCACCGGACAAAGGCAAAAAATCTAAGGGTAAGAAAAAGTAAGAGAATTTTAGAGATTTCCAACTACGAAAAATCTTTAAAAATTTTTACGTATCACTTATGATTCTTAAAGGCACACAAATATTGTGTCTTTTTTACTGCTTTATCAAAAAATATTCAAATCTTTATCTAATCCCGATTATAGAATATAATCTTGTATTTATATGGATATTAGCAATCTAGATTTATTTAACAAATGAATTCTGTATTTCAGCGAGTTTTTGGATATTTTTTGTGTTTGGGATTTGTCATCAGTTTAACAATATTTCCCATTTTTGCAAGTCCTAGTTATACTCAAAATTCAAATTCTTCACCTGTAACTACAGAAATTCGTGGTGTTTGGCTGACTAATGTTGCTAGTGGTGTATTTTATATGCCTTGGGGTATAGAAAGGGCAATAAATCAATTAGCAGCCCTCAATTTTAATACTATTTATCCAGTTGTTTGGAATCGAGGTTACACCTTTTATAAAAGTCCTTTAGCGAAAAAAGTTACAGGTGCAGATAGTCAACCTTTACTGAATTTTATTCATAGGAACAATGATTTTTTAGCCAAAGTAGTTAAATTAGCTAGAAATAAAGATTTGACAATCATTCCTTGGTTTGAATATGGGTTAATGACTCCTCCTGATTCCGCTTTAGCTAAACTACATCCAGATTGGTTAACTATTGGACAAAAGGGTGTAGAATCCATATCGGAAAACTTACTAGAAGATATGGTTAGTGGGGTTTATAAACAAGCTTGGCTAAATCCTTTGCATCCTCAAGTTCAGAATTTTATTCGCGGGTTAATTTTAGAAGTTGTCAGAAATTATAATATAGATGGTATTCAAATTGATGATCATTTTGGAATGCCTGTACAGCTTGGCTATGATGCTTTTACAGTAAAACTTTATCAAAAAGAACATCAAGGAAAAACCCCACCAAGTAATCCTTTTGATCCAGAATGGATGCGCTGGAGGGCTAATAAAATTACTGTATTTATGGCAAGTATATCTAAGTCTGTAAAAGCAATTAAACCCTATGCCAAAATATCTCTTTCTCCAAATTCACAGTATTTTGCTTATAAATACTATTTACAAGATTGGGAAAATTGGGTAAAAAAAGATTTAATAGATGAGTTAATTTTACAGGTATATAGAAGTGAAAAAACCTCTTTTATTACAGAAGTATCCAAACCAACAATAAAATTTGCTATGAAGAAAATTCCTGTAGCTATTGGTATCTCAACCGGAAATTTATTAAAGCCTGTAGAGATTGATCAAGTTAAGGAACAAATAGAAATAGTCCGCCAGCAAAAACTTGCTGGTTTCTCTTTTTTCTATTGGGAAAGTTTATGGGGTTATATTACTCCCGAATCACCTTATCAACGTCGTCGGGTTTTTCTCCAGATGTTTGATACTCAAGCTGTTAGACCATTAAAATTAAAGAAAATATAATGAAATTATCATCTGTTAAATTTGATTTAATAATTTTAAACTTTACGTTGAAATGGGTTTTTGTGACTTTTTTGGGTTTTTTATTGAGTTTATTAATAATCGAAATTAGTGAAAAACCAGATATGAGTGTTTTGGAAGCTGCTATCGGGAGTTTAACAATTTCTATCCCCCAAAGTTATCTGCTTAGACGAACTGTTTCTCCTGGACAATGGGTACTATCTACTCTTTTTTCCTGGGTAATTATTGCGGCAATTGGTGTTGGTGTTTTGGGTTGGACTGTGACTACTTCTGCGTTTCTACCCGCGCGAATTTTTTTAGGCATTATTGTTGGTGGTATTGGTGGTTTATTCATTGGTGTATCCCAATGGTGGTTAGCTATTCCTCCATCATTTTCTTCAGCATGGAAATGGGTATTTGTCAATGTTATAAGTTGGATGATTGCTATACCCATTGGTTCAACTGTCGGCTTATTGTTGCACAGAATTACTAATTTATTTTTAGGGGAAGTGGTGGGATTGGCTATTACCTGGTTATTAGTGGCAACATTAACAGGAATCTCTGCGGTGAGAATTATTAACCCTACATTCCGTAGATGTGACCCAGATGATTAATATTTTTAGATCCCCCTAAATCCCCCTTAAAAAGGGGGACTTTGACTCTTTGACTCTATTTCCCCCCTTAAAAAGGGGGGTTAGGGGGGATCTGTAAGTGCCTAAAATCACAACCTAAAACTTTTCAAACAACCTCTTAGCGTCTACCTACTTACATGAAAATGGCTGGGGTCTAAAATCCCGCTTTCACACCGCTAATTTTCAAAACATCAGTCATTGTGGCACAGTAATTTGGTAAATTGAAACTGCTAGGATTAATAGCATTAGCATAGCTAAAATGACGATAATTCATACAGAATCTATCCCAAGCTGCCATTTGAATACGGAATACAGCGATAATCACATTGGCTAAACCTAAAGATATAGGAATACGGAAATAAATCTTTTTACGGAAATAAGCACAAACTTCTTCAATTGCTTGATTTGCAGTTAGGGAAGATTGTCCTAACACAAATCGGCGGGGATCTCCCTGTTGTGGTGGATAATCAATTAAATATTGGACAACTGTGGCAATATCTTGACCATGAATAAAATGAAAACTGCCATCTGCTTGTAAAAAACGAATCAAATTAATATAGTTAGTAACTTCAGGAATACCAGATGTGAGATGAGAGTAGGGTTTTTTGTCATCACCACCTAATACTAAGGTAGGAAAAACTGTGGTAATTTTGGGAAAAATTGCTAATTTTTCAATTTGATGTAAACAATCATATTTAGAACGGATATAATCTGTACCGATTTCTCCCGCTTCTTTGAGTGGTTTGTTTTCGTTATTTAAAACACTGGCTGTGGAAAAATAAATTACCTGTTCACATCTTTCGGGATTTAGCAGGTTCATTAATTCTAGAGTTTTGAAGACATTAATATCAAATATGCCCTCACCACCCCAAGAAGTGGCTGTTAATACGGCGATATCAATGGTTTTGAGTAAATTAGAGAATTTACCAATTTCTTGCATATCACCCTGGAGAATGGTGATTCCAGGGCGGACTGTGGTATCAACTTGGAGTTTATTGGGGTTTCTAACTAGTAAATATAATTCGTGATTGGTGTTTTGAATTAAGGCTTCGCTGATATAGTGACCGATACAGCCACTTGCACCTGTAACTAAAATACGTTTTTTGGTCATGGATTTGGCAGTTTTGGTTGCTATTTGGGGATGAGAGCAGCAATTCTCATTTTGAAAAGAATAAAATAAGGTTAGAATCACGGATTAGACGGATTGCACTGATTTCACGGATTTTAGTAACTTTTATCATCGCAAACAGCCTAATCCGTGCCATCTTTTAATCCGTATAATCCGTGATTCAGACTTTTGAGCGATGAAACCTTAAAATGAGAATTGCTGGGATGAGAGAGGTTTTATAAATTAAATATTAATCCAATTTCAGGCAATTATATCTCGTTCCTAGTCTCTACCTCTAATCTCATTGAAGGCAGAGCCTTCTAGTCCACATTCCCAGTCAGAGACTGGGAACGAGATGATTTTAGCCGACTTCTAGACTTGTGACTCCAAAGATGCGGTTCATGGGTAAGTCTGGAGCGCCTTTAGTGTACATCCGGGCGGCTTCAAATCCTGGCTGCATTTTGTGACGTTGTACTAAGGCTAGAGCTTGTGGGTTAATATCGGGAATATCAATAAATACTGAAGAATTAATACCTTTGGTTAATAATGCTTGTAGTATTTTCTCTGCAATCTCTTCATTGTCGGCAAATAGGGGACCAATTCTGTAACCTGATTGGCTGCGGCGAATGACTCCGTAACCTGTTAAATGTCCATCGTTGAGAATACCACAGGCGGCACTGTTGGGTAAATGCAACCAATTTTGCAGGAATTTCCTTCTTTGGGCGGGGAAAAATTGCCGGTCATAGGCGACTAATTCCTCAAAGGGAACTGTGTCTAGGAGGACGATATCAGGGGGTATTATACCACCGCCTGTTTTTTGGTAGCGAATATGTTTATAGGCGATGTGGAAACCGGACTTTTTGTAGTTGTCTTGTTGGGCTATGACTCCATCTAAACCGATGTTGCGGTTAGTACCCAGATAGTCCATTGCTGCTTGCCAAAGTTGGATGCCGAAACCACGTCCGCGATACTCTGGTTGGACGATGTAAAAACCTATAAATCCGAAGTGTTCATCGTAAGCAACAGCGGAAATACACCCAATTGGTTCACCGTTTAATTCGCCCAATAAGAAGCCCTGGGGGTCGGTTTGATAATAAGAATCGGCATCATAAATGCCTGGATTCCAACCTTCTATGGCTGCCCATTTAATGGCTAAAGCCACTTCTGGCCTGTTCATGGGGCGAATTTTTAGGGTGTCTTTCATAACTGCTAATTTTATGAATCGGTAAGTAGGTGTTAAAAATTGTCGTTATGGCAAGGTATGGAAAGAAAAATAGCATAGCATAATTCAGAGAATTTCACTTGTTTCCATCCCCTTGCGGGGAAGTTGGTTTGGAAAGTCAAATCTTACTCTTTGAAGGTTAATGGAACTAGAAGGTTTCCATCCCCTTGCGGGGAAGTTGGTTTGTAAAGTACATACAGACAACCCAAGGTTCGTCTGTTACCAATGTTTCCATCCCCTTGCGGGGAAGTTGGTTTGTAAAGCCAAAGTGATAATTTCTATTCCAATCTCCGAGCAGGGTTTCCATCTCCTTGCGGGGAAGTTGGTTTGTAAAGAAGAATTGTATTTTTGTATCCTTTATTTTTTCTGAAGTTTCCATCCCCTTGCGGGGAAGTTGGTTTGTAAAGTCAAAAACGTACGGAAGAGGCATTAGAAGACTTACAGTTTCCATCCCCTTGCGGGGAAGTTGGTTTGTAAAGTTTTCAAACCCGTTCAATTTGACCCGTTCAATAGAGCGTTTCCATCCCCTTGCGGGGAAGTTGGTTTGTAAAGCAACAAGCCTTGCAACCTTTCCTTGAGGCTGATAAAAAGTTTCCATCCCCTTGCGGGGAAGTTGGTTTGTAAAGTAGAAAAAAGAAAAGAAATTTCAGAAGACCAAGCACAAAAGTTTCCATCCCCTTGCGGGGAAGTTGGTTTGTAAAGTTACTGCGAAAGAACAAGTTCTTGAACAAACTCAATCGGTTTCCATCCCCTTGCGGGGAAGTTGGTTTGTAAAGAGTTCACCTCTGGAAGCCTTACTGGATAAGGGTTTCAGATACCCATTTCGACACACCTCAGAAAAATGGAAAAATTTTCTTACAAAATGGCGGATTTTGTCGGCTGAAACCTTTGGTGCGTAAGACTTCGACACACCTCAACGAGATTATAGGGTTTTCAAGGTTCGGGGGAGGTGTGTCGAAAAAATTCAACTTACCGATCTAATTCTATTACTTAACAACGAAAATAGTCAAGAGTTTTTTCAGATAAATTCGATTTATGGAATCAGGAGATTAAATATTTTCAATAGGGAAAAGATACCTTATCCCTACTGAACTTACTAAACCAAAGCGTTGAGGTTTTTGGCGGTTTCAAAGAAGAAAGCAACGTTTTCTTCTGGTGTTTCTGGGAGGACACCATGTCCAAGGTTGAGGATGTGTCCCCAGTTACCGGCTTTGCGAACGGTGTCCAATACGCGATCGCGGATAAATGCCTTAGAACCAAACAATACACCTGGATCAAGATTACCCTGTACTTTGACGTGCTTACCTAATCTAGCTCTGGCATCTGCCATATCTACTGCCCAGTCTACAGTAATGATATCTGCACCGGAAGCTGGCATTCTTTCCAAAAGTCCCGCACTACCTGTCACTAACAAAATTAATGGTGTGTCAGGATGAGTTTGTTTGACTTTCTCGAACACCATTTTTTGATAAGGTAGGGCAAAGGTATCATAATCTTGAGGGCTTAATTGTCCTGCCCAAGAATCGAACATTTGTACCACTTGAGCGCCACAATCAATTTGATAGCGGACATAATCAGCAATAGAATCTGCTAATTTTGTGAGTAGCTGATGGAGAATTGTCGGATCTGAGAAGGCCATGTTTTTGATGATGGAATAGGTTTTAGAACCCTTACCTTCCACCGCATAAGCTGCTAATGTCCAAGGTGCGCCAACAAAGCCTAACACCGTTGATTGATTACCTACTTCCTGCCGTAATGCTTGCAAAATCGTTTTGATAAACGGCAGTGCTGATTCTGGATCTAAGGAATGCAGTTGATCAACTTGTTCTTTAGTGCGTATGGGCGAATAAATAATCGGTCCCTTTCCTTCCGCAATATCCATGTCAATCCCCATTCCTGGTAAGGGGGTGACAATATCGGAAAACAAAATTACTCCATCGGGTTGGAACGCTCTCCAGGGTTGGAGGGAAACTTCGATCGCTACTTCGGGAATTTCTGAGCGATCGCGGAATGAAGGATATTTGTCCCGCAAATCCCGATATGCTTGCATATAGCGTCCCGCTTGTCGCATCATCCATACAGGAGGACGATCTACTTGTTCACCACGAGCAGCCCGAAGGAGGAGAGGAGCCGTTAAGGAAACACCCATTTAACACTTCGTCCTAAGTCACTTTTATATTTCACCATTTAGCTTACCATCCTCAGATTCCTCTTGATCTACCTATCTATACAGGTCTTAAGGTTGCTTGACTTAACTTAACAAAACGTTATGGGTTTCTTTTTTGAGAAAAATATCTTGATATTTTAGCGTAAATGTGTATATCAAAAATTGTAAAAGGAGTCAGGAGTCAGGAGTCAGGAGTCAGGAAGAAGAAAGAAGAAGGAGTTAGATTTGTTCACGAAACTTTACGAAGCATCTTTTTCACCCATTTTTAAGCGATAATAGAAATATAAAAAAATGGAGTTGAGAAAAAAGACTCCTTTTGTTAAATAACTAGTCAACTGCTAGTAAGTAGAGGTGGAATATGACAACCCAAAATTTGCTCATCCCTCATGCTTATACCTATCTGCTCGTAAAAATTAGCGTCCTAGTTTTAGCATTGTTGCTGTGGTTTGTGTTTACAGCCGCACCCGTTATTTAATTGCATTTAAAACTTAGAGATGTTGAAGAAAACGTCTCTATTTTATGGACATTAGCGATGAATATCTTTTTGAAAATCAACAGAATTAGTCAGCCAACCCCGTCGCCAAAAAAAGTATATCAGACTAATAGCAATTAACGCCATTACGCCTAAACATAGGGGATAACCCCAATACCAATTTAATTCTGGCATATTGTGGGGTGATTTTTCGGTATTGAAATTCATCCCATATACCCCAGCAATAAAAGTCAAAGGAATAAAAATAGAAGAAACCACCGTTAACATCTTCATAATTTCATTCATTTTATTACTAATTGCTGATAAATACACATCCATTAAACCAGCTACTAATTCTCGATAAGTTTCTACTATATCCATGACTTGAACTGCATGATCATAACAATCTCGCAGATATATTCTCACATCATCACTAATTAATTCACTTCCATCTCTAATTAAAGAATTAATTGCATCTCTTTGTGGCCAAATTGCGCGACGTAGTTGTAATAATTCTCGCCGAATTTGATATATTTTTTGTAATGTTTTCTGACTAGGATTAACAATTACTTCCTCTTCTAAATCATCAATTCTTTCTCCATACAGTTCTAAAACTGGGAAAAATCCATCAATAATTGCGTCTAATAAAGAATAAGCCAAGTAATCACTATTTTGTCTGCGGATAATACCTTTATTTTTATCAATTCTCATCCTCACACCATCAAAACAATCATGTTCCGGTTCTTCCTGAACTGTCAAAACATAATATTTGCCTAAAACTAAACTTACTTGTTCACTATAAAAACTGCCATTATTAGGATTAGGTACAACCATGTGAGCAATAATTACTAATTGTTCTTCATAATCCTCGATTTTTGGTCGTTCTACCATGTTGACAATATCTTCTAAAATTAGAGGATGTAAATCAAAAGTTTGACCTAAACGATGTAAAATATCTTTACTACCTAAACCTTGAACATCTACCCAAGAAACGGATTCTGTATCTAAATAATTAAGACATTCTTCTGGATAACTTATTTGTTTCTGAATAAGTTCAGTTTGGTTATAGTCAATGAGAAAAATAATTGGTTGTTCAGCATTTTCATCAACAATTATTGTTCCTGGTTGAGTTCCTGGTTCGTGATAGAACTCCTTCCCGTGCGACTTCTTCATAGCTTTGGTAGCGCGGCGAATTTTTTTAACCATAAAATTTTACTCTGTAGATAATAGTGATTAAAATTTTAACACATATAATATAATGTCCATAGCTTATAGTATTTATTAATCTAATGAAACACCAATTTATCTGCGTTCATCTGTGTTCATCATCTTCTATCTGCGGTTAATTTTTCCAATTTTACATCACGGAAATGGTAATTTCTCTAGACAAATAAAATAAAAATATGCTTATGCAACCAAATCAGCAAACATTTTGGTTAATTGAACCTGAAGCAAAACCATTGCAGCAGATTATAGGTGGTGGTTTTATCTTACCAGATGGACAAGTGGCGTACCTTTGGTCAGCGCAGCTATCGCTCGAATCTTACCACATTCCAGTCATGCCACCTTTCCATCTCTAGCATCCTTTCAACAACTGCAAAATCAAAGAGGGAGAAAATTAGTATTTGGAGAAAATTCACGAGATAATTATCATCTACAAAGATTTAAACTAGTAAGAGATCAAGATGTAACAGGTATCAGCGGGACTGGTATAGTTGCTATAGGATGTTATTTTCAACTTTTCCATCAAGATATTAGTCAAAATTCTGCTAATATTGCAGTTATGCAATGGTTGAAAGCACCTAAATCCACAGCTTGGTATACTCAAGGATGGGAACAAATTATATTAATTCACGGACATAAAGGTAAAACCAAAATTATTGTAGATTAAATATCCCCTATTCCAGAAATATTCCATTTATGAATACTCGTGAAAATCTCATCCTAGTTGTTGGTTCTACCGGTGGAGTCGGACAACTTGTAGTTAGTAAACTATTAGAAAAATGCTTACCAGTTCGTATTCTCACCAGAGATGCCGAAAAAGCCACAAAAATGTTTAATGACAAAGTAGAAATTGCTGTTGGTGATATCCATGAACCTAGCACATTAACAGCAGCAATGGCAAATATTACCTCTATTATTTGTTGTACAGGAACTACCGCTTTTCCTTCTGCAAGATGGGAATTTGATCAAACCCCTAATATTTTTGAATTGGGAATCGCTGCATTTAATCCCCAATCCCTAGAAGATAAAGCCAAAAATACTCCTACAAAAGTTGATACTCAAGGGGTAATTAATCTTATATCAGCAGCACCAAAAAACTTAAACCGCTTCGTCTTTGTTTCCTCCTGCGGAATTCTGCGTAAACATCAATTTCCCTTTAATATTCTGAATCTTTTTGGTGTACTTGACGCTAAAGAAAAAGGAGAACAAGCCATTATGAATTCGGGAATACCTTATACTATTATTCGTCCCGGACGTTTAACCGATGGACCATATACATCCTATGATCTCAATACCTTACTCAAAGCCACAAGTGGAGGTAAATTAAACATAATTTTTGGAAAAGGAGACACAATTTCCGGTGATACCAGCCGGATTGATGTAGCTGCAACTTGTGTAGAAAGTTTATTTTATCAAAGTTCTGTTAATAAAGTTTTTGAAATAGTCAATCAAGGAAATAGACCGACTATAATTGATTGGCAAAATCTTTTTTCACAATTATAAAAAAGAGAGCAAAAAAAACATGAAATTGAATAACTTTAAAATCCCCCTTCTTTTAATATTTGCTAGTTTCGTCTTTTCACCAGCAGGTTATACTCAAAGTCCCGAATTAAAAACATCTCAACTATCTGAAGAAGTTGCCAAATTACGGACACAAGGACAAACCGGATTACAAATATTTCTCAAATCTCATATAAATAACCTAAAATCTCCACCAGAACCACAAATTAAAACAGCCTTAGATCAATTGTGTCAACAACGAGATTGTTATGCTTCCAAATTATATTGGTATACCGATTTAGAACAAGCCAAAGCAGCCGCTAAAATTAGTGATAAACCAATCCTTTCCTTACGATTATTAGGGAAATTAGATACAGACCTCAGTTGTGCCAACAGTCGTTTTTTTAGAGTAGCATTATATCCCAATGCTGAAATTTCCCAAGAATTAAGAGACAAATTTATCTTACATTGGCAGACAGTCCGTCCCGTTCCCAAAATAACTATTGATTTTGGTGACGGACGCAAATTAGAAAGAACAATTACCGGTAATAGTATTCATTACATTTTAGATAGTTCTGGTCGTCCCATTGATGCCATTCCTGGACTTTATGGACCAAAAGCTTTTCTTAAACAACTCCAGCGAGGGGAAGTTATCGCCAAAACTTTGAATAATCAAAATGGCGAAAAATACAATTTATTATTACAACAATATCATCAGCGCCGTCTTGACGACATTCAAAACCAATGGAGAACAGATTTATCGAAATTGGGTATTCAATCTCCACCTCGTTTAGTAGGAAGTGCCAATAATTCAACATCACCTCCTAGTGCTAGATTAGCAGGTTCTTTAGCAGTTTCTAAAGCAGTAGTTGAAAGACCAATTCTGGATTCTATTCAACCAGAACCAGCAGAAACTTCTTCAGAAATTCTTGATCAAGCAACTTGGAATAGATTAGCTACACTATATCAAAACGATGCTAGACTGGATAAAAATAGTATAACTTTAATTGAGGATAAAAAATTACCAAATACAACAGATAAAAATAATTTATCTAGAGTAATTCGTAATTTTGAAACCGTCATGGCTTTAGATACAGTCAAAAACGAATATCTGCTACACAGACAAATTCATCAATGGTTTTTAGCTGAAAATCAAACATCAAACATTAATCAATTGAATGAAAAAGTTTATGCTGAATTGTTTTTAACTCCCAGTTCTGATCCTTGGCTGGGTTTAGTCAACAATGATACTTATAGTGCAATTGATAATGGTGGTATTGTGGAAAGGAATTAGAGTTGACAATACTTTGTCCATTCTTTGTAGCGACAGTGCAACCCAACAAATGCGTTGGGTTTCCTTGCGTCAACCCAACCTACCATATAATGATTTTTTAGCCTTAACCGAACAGTATTAGAATGAATGTAATCTAAAAAAACTTCAAAGAATCTAATCTTCCCAGAATAGTCATATCTTCAGCATCTAATTCTACGGGAATACCACTGCGAATTAGTTCCGAAAAATCCTCATTAGGGACCATAATTGTTAAGGCATAAAGACGATTTTCACCAGTATTTCTAATTAAATGTGTTCCCGTTGGTGGTACTAATAAACTATCTCCAGCTTTGATATTTACTTTTTTTCCATCACAAATTGCAATGCCCTCTCCTTTGAGGATAAAAAACATTTCTACAGCCCATTGATGCCGATTTGGTGGTGTTTGTCCACCGACATCAAAGATTTCTATGCAACAAGTTAAAGAGGTATTTGCACTTGTAGAATCAAAGATAATTGCTAATCGGTTAGAGTCATGGGGACTAATCCGATATGCTTGATAATCTTTTGGAGATTTGACAACTGGAATGACACAACGAGTAGCGTACATATTTGGTAATGGGTAATGGGTGATTGGTAATGGGTGATTGGTGTTTTTATTCCAATTAAATTAATGATGAATTGCGGTTAAAATTGCCGAAGAATCTGTTACAAAACCGAAACATTGTTGGACATTATATAAAGTTGCTAACCAACAATATTCCGGTGAAGTTGTTGCCGTACAATCCTTGACTAAAATACAGTCATATCCTAAAAAATTGGCATCACACAAAGTTGATAAAACACATTGATCAGCATTTACACCAGCAAATAAGATTGTAGTTATACCCAAATTTCGCAAAATACTGTCCAAAGGTGTATCCCAAAATCCACTCATACGATACTTATCAACCTGGATGTCTTCTGGTAGCTGTTCTAGTTCGTCCACCACAGCAGCAGCCCAACTGCCCTGCATTAGCACCTGAGAACCGTTGCTGGGCAAGGGATCACCTAATCCGACACCTGCCCCTGTGGGATTGTATACGTGCAATAAACCGGCGCTGATATTGAGTAAATCTGGACGATTTCCCCAATTTAGCCAAATTACAGGTATATCAGCAGCCCGCAGTGGTGGTAATAATTGTTGTAGAGGGGCAATTGGTTGACGGGCAGGGGTAACATCTACACCAATGTGTGCTAACCAACCATCAGAATGACAAAAATCGTTTTGCATATCAATGACAATGATAGCAACTTTGGATAAGTCGCAACGCAGGGTTTTAGTTTCTGTTGCTAAAATGGCTGGTTGTGGAGTCTTTTGAGGGCGAGTAATATCTGCAAATGTCTGATTTACTTGCCAGTTATTTGGTGCAAATCCTAATTTCTGAGTGGGTAGGTTCATAAATGCCAATTCTCGATATCGTTTTTTACGTTGTAGCTTAAAATTATGTTAGTGGATCAATTACTTAATTAAGGTTAAAATTATGGAATTTACAATTAAGAATACTTTAATTAGCGTTGCCGATAGTTATGTAACTACAGATGTACAGGTTGTAGATGGTAAAATCACCGCTATTACCCCTAATTTAGAAATAATTGGTACAGAAATTAATGGGGAGAACAAACTGCTGCTTCCTGGTTTTTTTAATGCCCACACCCATTCTTCGGAAATGTGGCAACGAGGAGTAATTCCTCCTTTACCTCTTGAATTATGGTTAGCACATTTATATGATTTCACTCCTTTAAATACAGAACAAGTTTATCTTAGTGCTTTGGGAACAGCAGTTGAAACTTTACTTTCTGGGGGAACAAGTGTAGTAGATCATTTAGTATTAATTCCTGGACAGGAATTAGAAACTATTGCTACAGCCGTCCGTGCTTATCAAGAAGTAGGCATCCGGGCTTTTATTGCCCCTCTCATTCAAGATGAATCTTTGAATATGGGCATACCTAATGGAGAATCACAAGCAAATCATGAACCTTATTTTCGTTCGCTGGGGGAAACTTTAGCCATTATTGAAACTGCGGTAAAACAATTTCATCAACCAGAGGCAGGAATTAGTATTTTAGTTGCCCCGACGGGTATTCAGCTATGCAGTGATGATTTATTTAACGGATGTATTTCATTAAGTAACAAGTATGATATTTGTCGTCATACCCATTTATTAGAAACTAAAGCCCAGGAAAAACTGGCTGAAGAAAAATATGGTTGCAGTGCGGTTCAACATTTACAGGAAATTGGTTTTTTGAACAGTTGCACAACTTTAGCCCATTGTGTATGGTTAAAGGAATCTGATATTAATATTCTTGCCCAAACACAATCTACAGTCGTTCACAATCCTTTAAGTAACCTCCGTTTAGGCAGTGGTATTGCCCCAATTATCAAATACATTCAAGCGGGAGTTAATGTAACGTTTGGTTGTGATGGTGCTTCTAGTAATGACTCCCAAGATTTGTTGGAAGCTATTAAAATTGGTTCGATTTTACATAATCTGACAGAACCAGATTATCAATACTGGATTACACCCCGTCAATCTGTAGAAATGGCATCTTTAGGGGGTGCAAAAGGTTTAAATGTAGAAGATGAACTTGGTTCTCTTACTGTTGGTAAAAAAGCTGATTTAGTTTTATATGATCTCAATAATTTATCATTACTTCCCCGCACAGATCCCATTGGTTTATTAGTTTTAGGTCGTCCGGTTAATGTTGTTAATAGTGCTTGGGTGAATGGTAAGCAAATTATTAGTAATGGAGAAATTACTACAATTAATATTGATGAACTGCGACAAGAAATATTTAACCGAAGTCACTGGGAAACACAGCCTAAATCAGCTAATGTAGATAAATTAGCACCTCGTTATCGGCAAGTTATGGGATTAGATTAATGCCTAAGCAACATAATAGAGGGGGGGGAAACCCCGCCCCTACAGAGCAATTTTATCACCTACCTTGTAGGTGAGAGGGCTATGGAATCAACTAACTAGGGTTTTTTATCGGTCTTTACACTAGCTTCTACCTTGACATTTTTTACGCCAGGTATTGCTTTAATAAGAGTTTCCGCCTGTGTGATTTCTTTTTGAGAAGTTGCTGTTCCTTTGAGGATAATTTCACCGTCTTTGTTGGTTACTTCTAACTTGTTTGCAGGTAAAGCTGCTTTCAGTTTTTTGCTAATTTCGGTTTTTAAGTCGGTTGTGGATTTAGAAGTTGCGGTAGGAGTTGTGGTGGGAGTTGGGGTAGAAGTTGTGGTAGGAGTTGCGGTGGGAGTTGTGGTAGAATTATCTGTGATTCTGGTGGTATCAGAAGCGGGTTGGGCTGGAACAACGGGGGCTGTGGTGCTAGTACCAGTAGTTTCTGAACCTGTTTTTGGTGCTTCTTGACAAGCAACCATGCCAGCTACTAAAACGCTACTAACTAGAAAAGGAATGAGCTTTTTCATGTTGATTTCCAAAGTTGGATACTTGAAGTGATGGATTTTACTGTGAGTGATACCCAGGAGCAAATCTTAAAAAAGAATTAAATTTCTACAACCAAAAGTCATGAACCAAACATCCAGATAACTGACGAAGTGACAACTTTCCAATAACTAATTTAAAACGCTTTTATTGAAAAGAGCCAATTTAATTGTACTCATGGCTATCGAATATTAACGGTTTGATGCTCACAGGTAGCCACTATCTATATATTCTCTATCTTAAAGACTCAGCCGCATCTTTTTTGGGATTGATAATTGGGGACTGGGGACTGGGGACTGGGGACTGGGGGAGTAGGGGGAGTTGGGGAAGTTGGGGAAGTTGGGGAAGTTGGGGGAATATTTCTTCCCAATGACAACTGACAACTGACAAAGAGAGGATATTGCACCTTGAAGGTTCGGTTATACCACTTTCTATCTTGACCCCAATGACGATAATCTCGTGGATGTAGAGTGCAAATGTCTAATATAACCACCATTAGCTGCTGAAGCAATCAAGAGGTTAAAACCTGTGTACCAATGGATTTTGCCGAGTCTTAAGGAAGTTTTATCTGAAAATCAATCTCCTGTCGCTGAGTGTTCTCCAGCTAAGGCGGAACAGCAATGGCGTGTGAGTTTGGCGGCTACGGAGAATTTGCTGTTGAAAACTTTAGCCACGAGTTTATCTGATGATACTCAAGGTTTGGTATTAGCTGCACCTGCACCTTTATTTAGTCACCCCCAAATAACACAACGATTACAAACGGTAACTTTTACAGCTAGACCTTTTAATCCTTTGGCGTTGATGCCATTTATGATGCCGTCAGAAGTGGTGCAGGGTATAAATAATATAGAAAATATAGATACAAATATTTCCCATACTGCTACTTTTCAAGAATCTATTTTACCTTTGTTACCTGCTGATCCTCTGGGTGCGGAACAGTTTTGTTTGATATTTACAGATAAGTTTAGATTGGTTTTGGTTTTGGCGGAAGATGAGAATGGGAAGAAAAAGTTTTTGTTTTCTTTTGAATCAGCGGTTGTCCAAAGGGCTTGGGAATCTATAGGTGCTAGGGTGGTTTTGACTAATCCTGAATTGTTTGCTGAGTTAGATGTTAAGGTACAAAATTATCCTGTTGTTGCCCCAGATTATCAAGTTATAATTCAATTTAGTCAGTTATTACTGCAAGAGTTAACTATTCCGACAGAAAGTAATCCAGTTACGCATACTTCATCATTTGTTTGTTCATCTCCTCTACCGCCAAAGTCTTCATCTCGTTCTGATGTGGAATTGCTTCAAGCCTTTGCCCATGAGGTTCGCACTCCGTTAACGACTATTCGGATGATGACGCGATTATTATTAAAAAGGAAGGATTTACCTGTTAATGTGATCAGTCGTTTGGAGGTTATTGATCATGAATGTACTGAGCAAATTGACCGGATGGAGTTATTATTTAAGGCGGCAGAGTTAGAGAATTTATCACAACCTTCAAAATTTGCTAGTTCCCAATTATCACCGATGTGTTTGGATGAGGTTTTACAACAGAGTATTCCTCGTTGGCAATTGGCAGCAACTCGGCGGAATTTAACTTTAAATGTGGTTTTACCGAAGCAGTTGCCGACGGTGGTTAGTAATCCAGCGATGCTGGATAGGGTACTTACTGGTGTAATTGAGAATTTTACCCGCAGTTTACCTCCTGGTAGTTGTATTCAGGTGCAGGTAATTCCTGCTGGTGATCAGTTAAAGTTGCAATTGTCTCCTCAGTTTGATTGTCATGATCAAAGCTATGGGACAACGCCACCAATTCGCAAGTCGTTGGGTCAATTATTGATGTTTCAGCCGGAAACAGGGGCAATTAGTTTAAATATGGCGGCAACTAAGCATTTGTTTCAAGCAATTGGTGGGAAATTAATTGTGCGTCAACGTCCGCAAAATGGGGAAGTGTTGACTATTTTCTTACCTTTGGAAGTTAGAGGTATCTGAATTTGTCTGTAATACAGCACTTCCCGGTGTTATGAGTTACAATAACCCCTCCCCCTTCGGGTTCACCAGTCGCCTACGGTGGGAAACCCGCCTACAGCGCTGGTTCACCGCAAGCGATGAGGGGGCTGAGATGTACCTGATAAAATCGGAAACTGAAATTTATTTCTGGGCGGGTGTGGAAGTCAAACAAATAAAGCATCTGTAGCTTAATTTGAGACCAATGAGCATTGTGTTTTACCCCTACCGATAGAATCAATCAAACTATTAAGCCGTGTTGAGTATATCAATTCAATTCTTGCTGATAGCTGAATGCTTACCATTTGTCTCAATTTACTGTTATATAGTATAATAACACTAGTGGTCTGTCAAGCAAAAAATTGTGAATTTGAGAGAGAATAGGGGGGCTATT
>NZ_VIKX01000327.1 GCF_009711935.1 Dolichospermum sp. UHCC 0259
AGTATTAACACCGATTTTGGAATTCAAAATATAGTACAAAGTAACTATTATTTGGCCATTGCCTCTGGCTAAAAAAACAGTCGGGTTGAAAAATAAGTATAAATACTCAATAAACTAGAGAGATTGCTTGACAACGAATGGGGAAAATCCAGTTCGTCGTTCGGGTTTTAGAATAGAGAATTCAAGGGAAATAAAAATTTATAATTGTTGTCAGATGATGTAAAATCGGTGAGTTAAAAATCTGACAGTGCATCAAATTACCCAAACATGACTCCAAAGACAGCAACACTAGAAATTCCTGAATTAATGCAATTTTTACGTCAACAATTACATGATTTACCTGATGAAAGGAAACCTGGAAATAATACGAAATATCAGGTGGAAGACGCAGTGATGGCAGCATTTTCAATCTTTTTTACGCAGTCAGCGTCTTTTTTAGAGCATCAAAGATTAATGAAAAGCAATAAAGGAAAAGATAACGCAGAAAGTTTATTTTCAATTAAGAAAATCCCCTGTGATAATCAAATAAGAAATTTGTTAGATCCAGTTCCAGCCGCTACTATCTTTATGACGTTTCAAGAGGTCTATGAATGGTTAAATAAAAATGGAGTTTTGAAAAAATTTATCTACTTAGATGAAGAAATTTTAATCGCTTTAGATGGCACAGAATATTTCTCATCTAAGAAAATTAGTTGCCCTCATTGTAATTATCGTAATCATCGAAATGGAACTACAACTTATTTTCATGGCTGTGTCACACCCATTGTAGTTTCTCCTAATCAAAAACAAGTAATTAATTTAGAACCAGAATTTATTAAAAAGCAAGATGGGCATCAAAAACAAGATTGTGAAAATGCAGCCGTTAAAAGATGGTTAAATAGGAATCATCAAAACAAGTATGGTTATCCTGTAACCCTTTTAGGGGATGACTTATACTCTCACCAACCTATTTGCGAACTAGCTCTAAAACAAGGTTATAATTTTATTTTTGTTTGTCTAGAAGCGTCCCACAAAACTTTATATGAATGGCTAGATTTTTTAGACAAAAGTGGAGAAGTCACAACTATTGAAAAGAAGGAATGGGATGGACGAAAAAATTTAATTTATCGTTATCGTTATGCTTCTAGAGTTCCCTTAAAAGATGAAGACTCCAGTCTCGAAGTTAATTGGTGCGAAGTGACTGTTATTAATGAGAAAACACAGAAAATTATCTACCAAAATAATTGGATAACTAATCATAAAATCACTGAAAATAATGTTGAAAAAATTGTCAAGGCTGCACGCAGCAGATGGAAAGTTGAGAATGAAGGGAATAACGTCCTTAAAAATCACGGTTATAATTTAGAGCATAACTTTGGTCATGGAGAAAATCATTTGTGCGAGTTATTATTGTCTTTGAATTTATTAGCTTTTTTATTTCATACTGTTTTAGATTTAGTTAATTGTACCTATCAGAAAGTTCGTGA
>NZ_VIKX01000328.1 GCF_009711935.1 Dolichospermum sp. UHCC 0259
TACTGTAGAAGGAATTAATAATAAACTCAAATTAATCAAAAGACTTGGATATGGATTTCGTAACTTTAGTAATTTTAGATTACGTAGTTTATTAAACTGGCACTTTAGTATTAATTCTCCATAAAAGGGACGCAAGAGCCAGTAAACTTTGATATGCTAAAGGTATACCAGGATCAAGATCCCGATTTGCCCATAATACTACCGTCTGCCATGTTCTTTGAGGTTTATATTGGTTTAAATAAAGAAATGCTTCTGTAATTAATCGCCAGTATAAATTATCATCACTTTGAAATTGTACTTCTACAAAATAAATCGGGTCTTGCGGGTACTCTGGTTTAGGTAAAAATAAGCCATCTATCCGTCGGGCTAATTCTTTGATTTCCACAGAGGAAAATTCGTAGTGTAAAGCTAGTGTTGCTGACTGTTCTAGCAGTTCAAATAACACACTGGGGAGATTTTGGAGTAATGTGTAAAATATCGTGTCTGTCTTCATTTTATAACTAGAAGTTGAAGTTAAGCAATATTTTTTCAAACATGGTAGCGATAGCGAAGCGCGACCTAGTAATCGCTCTCCATTTCCGACTTATTTAGATTGTATCAATCCCCAGAGTGATTTTTATCTAAATTAAACTAATGACAAATTCAAGCAAATTATCTCTGAAGATTGATTCAAAAAATATTTAATTAAATTATTATTCAGTATTGATTGAACGACAAAATAGATTAAAAAAATATCAAATGAAAATTCTTGATTTTGCTATATCTAGATTGCAGTTAGCATCCAGACTTTTATTTGTGGCTTTTGCTTGCGCTTTTCTATTTTTAACTACTGCTTTTCCGGCTTTAGCTATTAGTAGTTATCAAAGTAACCCCAGAGAAGGAACAACACAACTATTGGAAACCCAACGTCAAACCGATGAAGCAGCTAAAGCTCCCCCATTGGGACTAAAAGAAACTCAAGAAAAAACCAAGAGAGGACTTAACGAAGTTCAGGGAGATGCTGATATTGATAAAATGAAGCGTCCCGGAAATTCAAAAAGTGCAACTTCAGTACCAGAGGAAGTAGAAGGCTTTTTAGAAAAAATTACAGGTAACAAGAAGTAAATATCATTTATAAAGCACAAATACCATATTCCCATTTTCTTCAAGAATTTGGGGATATGAAGAATTTTCCACTTAGCTTGATGATCTGAGAAAATAACAGCATATTCCTAAATAGATAAAAAGAAATCAACATTAATCTTACCTTTGATTGATGTGGATTATGTCTATCTTTTGAGACCTTATATTTAAGGTATTTATGTGCTAATTAGGATGAATAATCATGACCATACATAAAATAAACATTGGTTTGACAGAGCAACAGCGTCACGGGGTGATGAATTTGTTAAATCAAGATTTAGCAGATGCCTATGTATTGCTAGTAAAAACGAAAAAGTACCATTGGGATGTTGTCGGTCCACAGTTTCGCACCTTGCATAAACTTTGGGAAGAACACTATCAAGAACTGACAATCAATATTGATAAAATAGCTGAAAGGATTCGGACTTTGGGCTGTTATCCAATCGGCACAATGGCAGGATTTCTAAGTTTGGCTACCCTCAAAGAACATAGCGGTAAAATTCCGACAGCAACCAGAATGGTAACTCAATTGGTAGAAGATCATGAGCAGATTATTCGCAATTTAAGAAATCATATAGATCAGTGCGGTGAAGAATTTCATGATCAAGGTTCTGCTGATTTTTTAACTGGGTTGATGGAAAAACATGAAGAAATGGCGTGGATGTTGCGCTCATTTATGGAAGGAGAAGCCCTAGAATCGGATGGTCAAAAACAAGCAGGAGGAACTAAAGTTCCGGTGGGTGTGTAATTGATAATTGTCAATCTAAAATATTAGGAGTAAAGAAGTGCCAGAAACATATCAAGCAGAGCGTACCATCTCCGCTGTATTTAAAGAAGAGAAACAAATTGATACTGTAATTCGGCGGTTAATAGATAGAAATGTTCCCAAGGATAATATTTCGGTCATGGGGAGAAATTTTCAGTCAGAAACGCGAATTTCTGGCTTTATTACGAAGCGAGATGTGATTCTCGGAGGTTTGAGAACAGGAGCAATTTTTGGTTCTTTGTTTGGTTCGTTCCTGAGTTTGTTAACAGGTGTAGGTGTATTATTTGTTCCCTTTGTGGGGCCAATTGTGGCAGCAGGTCCGATTGGGGCAATCTTATTGGGGGCTGCAAGTGGAGCGATCGCTGGTAGTGCTGGTGCTGGTTTAGTCTCAGTTCTGACTGCTTTGGGAATGCCAGAGGACAAAGCTACACTCTATCAAACTCGCTTAGAAGCTGGTGAATTTTTAGTCATGGTAGAAGTGCCGAGCGATCGCACTGGTGAATTTCAATTAATTCTCGAAAGCGCCGGCGCTGAAGAAATTAACACAATTGAAAAAACACTACCTCATCCTTGTCCAGGAATCTGTAACAGTGCAGATGATTTATCCCCTGAAGTTCGCACCCATCTTTCCCCAGAAGCCCAGAGGATATTCATGCAACGTTATAATATTGCACTGAATGAAAATATGGATGAACTTACATCTGAACAAATGGCTTGGGATGAGGTTCACAAACAATTTGATGAAGACGAAAATGGAGTTTTTTCAAAAGTTAAAGTTTTGCGCTAGGGATATGCAAACAACAAATTGCCCAATCTAGTAAAAAAATATTTACCCAGTTATTAATCTGGAGAAATACTCTTGTGATGCGGGCATACTATCGCTAGAGCCACGCTGCGCTATCGACAAACTCAGTACAAGTCTTGCCCGCTATCTAGAAATCAATACAATATGTGCCTCAATATCGGAGAAAGCTTTACCACGAGCGCGGTCACGGCGATTCTTTTCGTGACATTATGTGAAAACAAAAATCCTGTAAATCCTTAAATCCTGGATATCATCTCGACTTCGCTCGATAACCACCTGATTCTGACAATTATTTAACTGTTGGGTTTCCTTGCGTCAACCCAATTTACATAAATGGTCTAAATTAAGTCGGTAATAGAAAATTGTCGCTGTTTCTCAAGGTCGTGTAAATGAATTTTTTCTATATATATGGCTTCAGCATAATATTTGTCTTTTTCGGGTTCAGCTTCAGGATCTATTTTTTCCCATTGTTCCATAAAATAACGATAGCGTTTTTCTCTGAATACTCTTTCCATACAAGCTAATGCTGCTTGGATAACGTGAGGGGTTCGCAATATTTCTGTTTTATTTTTTTCGTTGAGATGAAATATATGGGAAACTATGTCTAATTCTTCCCCTAATTCTAAATATCTATTTTGCACGCTGGAAATTAAATCAACTTCATCAATTGTAAATTCTGCCATTTGTTGCCACAAAAAGCGATGATGAGAAAGACTAAATTCTAAATTGCGGGTTTCTAAATCTTCAATAATTATTTGCCGCTGCTGGGAAGAATGAAGATATATTATTAATAATAATGCTTCCGCTCGTTCTAGTAAACTGCGTTCTGTGTGGACTAAAGATAGCTTTGGGGTTTTAGCAGGTGGTTTACTTGTGCGCGGAATTGAGGATTTTATACTACCGGGTTTAATTTGAGTGAGGAGATTTTCAACTCTTAAGGGAATAAGTCGAGTATCTCCTAAACTCAATATTTCTGCACAGTAAGAAACATAATAATTAAGTGTATCACTATTAACTATATTTTGCAATAGTTTAACAATTTGTTGGGTGACTTGTTGAAAATCAGTAGCTTGGTTTAAATCTCGATTTTTAATAATATTTTGAATTTGCCAATCTAGCCAAAGTGGCGCATTTGTTAATAATTGTTGATAGTCTGCTGAGCTGTGACTATGTAAATATTCATCAGCATCTTTCCCATTAGGTAAGTTGAGAATTTTTAATTGGACTTCCCCAGCATAAGCTAAATTAGCAATTTCACCAATTGCTCTTTCTGTGGCGTTTGTTCCGGCTTTGTCTGCATCGAAATTTAGGATTAATTGTTTGGATTCGGTGTAACGTAATAAGAGCCGAACCTGTTCGATACTTAAGGCTGTACCCAATGAAGCAACGGCGTTATTAATTCCGGCTGCATGGAGAGCGATCGCATCAAAATATCCCTCTACAACTACCGCTTGATCTACTTTAGAAATACCGTCTTTCGCTTCATCTAAAGCAAATAAAGTTTTGCCTTTACTAAAAAGTTCTGTTTCTGGAGAATTGAGATATTTCGGTTGTTCATCGGTTAAAGTTCTGCCACCAAAAGCAATGACTCTGCCTTGAATATCACGAATGGGAATCATTAGGCGATCGCGGAATACATCATAATATCCGCCCCCTTCTTTCCGGGGTTTAATTAATCCTGCTTGTTCTACCAATTGCACCGGATGATGTTTACTTTCCACCAAATAACGGTAAAGAGTTTCCCAACCCGCAGGAGCATAACCTAAACCAAATTGTTGAATTGTTCCTTGTTGAAATTGACGACTTTTTTCTAAATACTCTAATGCTTTTTGTCCTTGAGATTGCCTTAAAGTGTGTTGATAAAATTGAGCAGCAGAAGCAAGAACAGTATATAATTGATCACGTAAAGATATCTGCCGTTGTAACTCTTGTCTTTGTTCAGGTTCTAAAGTTTTAACAGGTACTTGATAACGCTTGGCTAAATCTAACACCACATCTGCAAATTGGCGTTTTCCCAAATCCATGACAAACTTAATTGCATTACCCGCAGCTTGACAGCCAAAACAATAATACATTTGCTTATTGGGACTGACGGTAAAACTAGGGCTTTTCTCGTCATGAAAAGGACATAACCCCACAAAATCTTTACCCCGTTTCCGCAAGACCACATACTCCGAGACTACATCAACAATATCAGCCCTGAGTTTCACTTCTTCGATAGTGTCTGGATGTAAACGAGGAATTTGCATGAGGACTCAAAGATTATAACTGACATCCATTATATAGCAGGAGTCAGGAGTCAAAGATTAAGTAGGGGTTTAGCACTGCTAAACCCCTATACCTGTTCCCTACCTATTCCCTGTTTCCTGCTCTCTATTACATATCAGATGCACCAGTAGCAATCAAACGTCTGAATAAAGCTGCTGACCAACCAGTTTCTTTAAGCACCGCAGCGGAAGAAACTTCTACATAAGCTTGTTCAATAAAAGCTAAATCAATCATGCAAACTTTAGCCAAGGCATCTTTTAATTCATCTGATTGACCATCAGTTTTGAGTTTTTTGCCGACTTTATCAACCACAACTGCCATTGCTGGAACTACGTGCTGAGGAGCAATACCAATTTTCACATGAACCAAGCCAATGTGCCAACGACATTTTGCATATTCATCGCCCCAATTATCCATACCTGTAAACATTTGATTAAACCAGTCAATAAAGGTGGCGTGTAAACGATGAGCGCGTCCCTCAGTGGCATTTAAAATGCCACTCATTTCTGCATCTCGTCCCAGGTAGGCATAAAAATGATTTGCCATTTCTTCTGCAACTGCTTTTCCCCAATCTGTATTTGCTTGCATTACCTTTTTATCATCAGCAGTCAGACCAATCCGGGTTTCCATAGTGGTCAAAAAAGCGCGAGGTTCAATAGCCATGATGAGTCCTTAAAAATAGTTAAGTGTGGATTTAATTAACTTTTGCTTATACCCTATAAAAAATAGAGTATAGAAAATTTTCAAAATTTGGTATTTCTACAAAGGAGTGAATTCAAACACATCATGAGTACCACCTCTGAGGACTGATTCAGTATGTAGTCCTCTAAATTTTTTACTCATGAGTTGCTCAACAGCACCCCAAACTGCACCCATAGTAAAAGTGCATTTACGGGGTGAACCAGCAGGCTCACCAGCAGAACAAAAAGTTTCCGAAGTGTAGACTTTTACAATTTCACCTTCAGCCACAATCTTATCAATAATACACAAACAAGTACCTTCTTTACCTAATGCCTTTTTTAATTTTTCTGCTGCATCATCTAATGAAAGTGTAGATCCTACTAAACCTAAATCTTCAGCTAACTTTTTACCTCTAGTACGACCGGCTGTGGTTAGGGCAATGGCTGTAGCTTTTTCACCAAGAGCTTCTTCCATGCCTGTAATAGCAGCTTTAAAGCAGACAATACTATTAAAATCCCCTAATTCTTTTCGCATGATTGACATAATTTAAACTCCCAGTTAGAGCATGATATACATTGATAATTCAATGTAGATTTAATTAACTTTTGTTGATACTTTGTAAAAGAGAAAAGATGGAAATTTCTCAAAATGTTAGATTGTACCAATAGAAGTATAATTAAGCTGTTTTACTCCGCAGAAAACCTACTAAATTTTTGAGAAATGATTGACTAACTGCTGGCTTTTGAGCGGGTTCTGGAACTGGTTCAACTATGGGTATTTCGTAAGCAGAAACTTCTTCGGTCATGGAGACAGAAGTAGCCGCAACCATAAAATGTTCTTCTGCTAAACCGATCACAATGAGACGAAAAGCTATTTGCAAGACTGTATCTACGGAGAGATTAAGTTGATTGGCAATTTTGGCTAGAGCAACTTCACCATTAGCAAATTCCCAGACTTGCCACTCTTGAGCATTTAGTTGTAACCGGGGCTGTTTTGCACTTAATCCTGCTAAACCGGAAGTAGGATCTGGTAGTTTATCAGATAAAGCATTCCAGTCTCGTAATGCTCGCAAACCGATCAAGATAACTTCAGTAGCGGACATACTCAAACCTGTCATTTCTCCTAATGGTAGTGCTGTGATAGGTTCAAATTTAAAGTGACCATCTTTTATTTGGAATAAAGCACAAACTGGGCGGAGAACTTGAGAGTTAAATAATAGTTTGAGTTGTTCTGGTTGAATTAAATTTTGAGATTTTAGGCATAGTCCCAAAGGTGAATTAATAAAACAGGAGGAAATGTGAGTGACTCTAGAAATTACTCGTTCACTTACCCATCCTCGTTGGGCAATCATTAAGGTTAAACCTTGTTGATCTAAACGGTCGGATGCCGCGACAACCCGTCCTTGGTGCAGCCAAATGTAATAAATTTGTTTGGTGTTAGTTTGATTTTTGTCAGATGACAATTCAATGTGAAGTACACCTGTTTTTCTGCCTTGATCTAAAAATTGCAGTAGTTCTGGCAAAGAAAAATCTGCAAAGTTACCAGTAATAGACATAATCGGCCTCCCGTATTAATAAGAGATTTATTTAAATCCAAAATTCCAATTTGTACTTTCAAAAAAGCCTTTAGCTCTCAACTGCACAGCTTTCCATCAAGTGCTGGACTAAATGAATTACTGCTTCAGCGACTGAGTCTCTTTCATTAGGATTGACCTTCACTAGAGGAGGCCGATTCTGTTCATCTACATAACCAATTGCCAGATATATATCTTCTTCTGCCCAAGCTCCAGGAAAATCTGTATGGGTAATACCAATAATCATAGGTACATTTACCCGTGCTTGCATGAAGTTGATAATATTCCGTGCCTGACGAAACTCTCTTGGTCTATGGGCTGCTATGAGTACAATATAAGCGTGTGCTTTATGAATGAGAATATCCCACATAAAGTCAAATCGCGTTTGACCAGGTGTTCCATAAAGGTGCAATGCCATCTCTGGACCAAATTGCAATCTGCCGAAGTCAAAGGCTACAGTGGTTCTTTTCTTCAGCAATGCTGTTTCATCAGTTGCACGGGTATCTGTATCTACAACTTCAATTTCACTGACAGAACGGATGAAAGTAGATTTACCAGCCCCTACAGTTCCCGTGACAACTAAGCGCATAACTTCCATCTTCATCCACTCCGCACAAATGCTAAATATTGTTCACATTTTTTCTGATTTTACCGCATCAACATCGGTACTATGTAGTCAATAGTTTGATATGACTAATCTAACCTTAAGTAGAGAGTTTTTCAATACCACTAGCATTCGTCTAGGAGGGAAATCTAAACAAGTTGCCTGTAAGGCGCTTTTATTTACTGGACGATCAGCTTTAATTCTGAGAGAACGCGCTTAATTTCCAGCATTAGTAATCCTTGTTTGGCACTTTCACTGGCTAAAACTAGCAGTACGGCATCTTGACCACAACCAGTTAAGATACCAAAGCCTTTATTGCCTTCTACAAAGATGCGGTCAATAGTTCCTCTGGCTAATTCCATACCAATTCTTTCGCCTAAAGATAACATAGATGCGGACATGGCTGATACTCTTTCTTCATCCATGCCACCTGGTAAGCTTGCGGCTAAAGGTAGTCCGTCAGGAGTAACGAGTGCTGCTCCCTGTACATCAGTAGTACCGCTGACAAAGTTTTGTAAAACCATGCTGAGTTTTTCTGAGTTGATAGCCATGATGATTATTCTCCGTTGTTTTAAATGGGACAGTGAGTAGGAAAATCAAGTAAATACGGTGGAATCAAACAAACTCTTTTTACTTGTAGTAGTACAGTATCATTTATTTTAAAGGAATAATGATGGGACTGTGTAAATGGATGCCTCTTTTTTAGTATCTCTGTGATTTAAATTATGCACCAGTCACAATTAAGATGATACCGAAAAAATACTGAATTTAGGTTTTCTGATTATTAATATAAGTTAAGATTATCTTTTGAGCCTTTTTGTGGGTTTAGGCTGTATAATCTATATGGCATCAGCTTTTTGGCTGATTTAACCAATGTCAATTTTGAGTATTTTGTTTTAATTTTTGTTGAGAGTGTTAACTATAGGAAGTTTTAAGTATTGTGTATTAATTTTTGTCAAGATTATCAAGTATGTCTACATAAATGTGATTAGGATAAAAGATTGCAATCTGGTAATGACTACATCAAGGAAATTACGTGCTATTGACTTCAAATATCTTCTTCTAAGTATGTCAAAAAACTATTGGCTAGGATAGCAGCTTGGGTGCGATCGCGTAAATGCAGCCGATTCAAAATATTGGTGACATGATTTTTAACTGTACCTTCGGAAATATACAGTTTTTTGGCAATTTCTCGATTATTATCACCAATGGCAATTAACCGCAAAACTTCTTTTTCTCTGGGGGTAAGTTCTGTGAGGTTCGGTGGTACAGCTAAGACAGGTTGGGATAAGGTAGCCGGAAATTGAGTGATCAGTTTTTTGACTATTCCTGGGCCTAGTTGGGAGTATCCTTTGTCAACTGCACGAATGGCAACTGCTAACTCTTCTGAGGGTGTATCTTTGAGTAAATAACCCATTGCGCCATTTTGTAATCCTGCTTTTACATATTCATCATCATCAAAAGTTGTTAATATGAGAATTTTGCTGTGAGGAAAGTGCTGATTAATTTCTTTGGTAGCCGCAACTCCATCCATGATAGGCATTCTGATATCCATTAAAATTACGTTGGGTTGTAATTTTTTAACTAGATTAATTGCGGTTTGTCCATTTTCTGCTTCTCCTACAATTTCTATATCTATTTCTAATTCTAATAAGGCTCTTAAACCTTGACGAATTAAACTTTGATCATCTACAAGTAAGACTGTAATCATTTTTGTTAGTGATTGGTAATTAACTATTGTTTTGCTGAATCTTGATATAAATAAGGGATATCAACTATTATTTGACAACCATGATTATGGCTGCTGTTAATCTGAAATTCGCCTCCTAATGCTAAAGTGCGATCGCGCATACTTTGTAACCCAAATCCAGTAGTATTTTGCCCCACATCAAAACCTTTGCCATTATCCTGAATGATTAACTTTAACCCTGCTAAAGTTGTTATTAATTCTAATCTAACTTCTGTAGCTTGGGCATATTTAGAAATATTCGTTAATGATTCTTGAATAATTCGATAAATAGGAGTGCTAATTTCTATAGACAAGGGAGAAATAATAGAAATCTGACAACTAGGTAAAATGCCATTATACCGCTGAAAATCCGCCGCAAGAATCTTAATTGCCTCTTCTAAAGTTTGTCCCTGTAAAGGATGGGATCTCATAGTAGAAACCGATTGACGGACATCTTGTAAGGCTTTTGAACCGAGTTCTTTAGCAGTGGCTAAAAACGTCATTGCTCTAGGTATATCATGTTTGGATAACTTTAAAGCAGTTTCTAGTTGCAGATTTAAAGCCGTCAGAGAATGTCCTAAAGAATCATGAATTTCTCTAGCAATGCGGTTGCGTTCTTCCAAGGTTGCTTGACTTTCAATTTTCAAAGCATATTGGCGGAGTTTTTCATTGGCAGCTTGCAGTTTATCTCGACTTTGCCGTTCAGCCAAAACAGTATTCATTAGTAGTAAAACAAATACTAAACTTAAACCAAATAGAACTGCCAAACTAAAACTAAAAAATCTAAATCTTTCCTGAGCTATTGGTGAAAATTTTCCAGGAGGCATCCGTTGCCTGAGGGTAAATAGAAATAAAATAAATGAAGATAAAGTAACTGTTAATCGTCCAGGAAGTTGAAAAATTAAACAACTACGAGTTACTAAAATTAAATAGAGAAAGGGAAAAAGTCTCGCACTTCTACCACCGAAAAAACCAGTAATTAAAATTAAAATAACTTCAATAGACGTATAAATAATCTTATTGGTTTTATTGGAAGTGGGCAATCTTAACCCCATTAAACCAAAAATTGTTAAACTACAAATTGTCAATTCTGGATACATTGCCGAAAAGCGCGGTGAGGGAGATGGCATTAATGCCATTAATGCTGAAAATCCCAATAATAGCCATTCTAAATACAAAAGAAATCGAAAAGGATGATTATTAAACTGAATAGGACGATTCATGATTTATTGATAATTGATATAGTTACAAGGCTGAATCCCTCAACCTGACTTAAAATATTTGTATCACGATTAGATTAAAATGGAATAGGGGTAAGATATCTGAATGCTAATGTCATGACTAAAGTAATGGGTGTAGACGTGACCTTTGCCTCATGTGGTTACTGGGTGTTAGTCTCTAAGATAGAAACATAGAAAACCGACATAACCAAACATAACCAAAAGGTAACTATGAAACTGAAGACATTATCATTAATTGCGGGTACTCTGGCTTTAACTTTAATCGCAACTCCCTTTGCAGTTCAAGCAGAACAAAATTCATCTTCACCCCAACCTGGTCAGGAATGGCAAAAAAAAGGTTCATTCAAAAAGTTGAATTTGACCGCTGAACAAAAAGCGAAGATGAAAGAAATTCGTAGCAATACCCGCGCTCAAATCGAGGCTGTTTTGACACCCGAACAAAAGACTAAATTACAAGCCACAATGGCAGAATATAAAGCTCAACGTCAACAAGGACAACGTAAAGAAGGACGTGGTAAAAAAGGTGATATTTTTGCTTCATTAGGCTTATCCACCGAACAAAAAGCTAAAATGAAAGAGATTAGAGAGTCATCAAAACAACAAATGGACGCGGTATTAACTCCTGAACAGCGATCGCAAATGCAGCAAATGCGGGAAAATATGCGTTCTCGTCGTCAACAAAATAACCCCCAATAATTTTCAACTATTCAAATCAGAATAATACATCAGGGGTGGGTATAAAAAACTCATCCTATTTTTGTGCTACGCATCTTTTAAAAACATCCTTTTTTTGACTGAGCTTTAAACTCACCAACTTTAGTTTCTTATCTGTTCCCTATTCCCTGTTCCCTTTTTTTGTAATTTTTTACTCCTCTTTTATGAATTAAATTCCGTAATAACCGATTGTGACAGTTAATAGTGCGGAATGTGGGATATAAATATTTTTGATCAGCAACGCCCAAAAATTAAATCCCCGACTTCATTAAAAAAATCGGGGATCTGAGAATGATAATATTTATGATTACTTGTGGGTGATATGTTTTAGCAACCCTTCACAGGCATCCACTAGTAAATCAATCACCTGATTAAAGCCCTCAGTTCCGCCATAATAGGGGTCTGGAACTTCCTTGAGGGTGTGTGTAGAGCAAAAATCGCACATCAACTTAACTTTAGAATGATATTGCCCAGAAGGGTCAACAGCGAGGATATCATGATAATTACTCTTGTCCATTGCCAAAATCAAATCAAACTCTTGAAAGTCACGGATTTGAAATTGACGTGCTTGGCCAATGAGTTTAAATCCTAACTTGTTTTCTGCTGCGGCGCTCATGCGTCTATCTGGTGCTGCACCGATGTGATAACCAGCAGTACCGGCAGAATCGCAAAGAATTGTATTATTTAAACCTGCTTGGTCAATGAGATGATTCATAATATTTTCTGCCGATGGCGATCGGCAAATATTACCAAGGCATACAAACAGTAGCTTATAAGGCATAATATTTTGATTTAAGTTTTGTGTCAGTTGCCAGTTATTTTACACTACTGACCACTGACTACTAACTAATGACTACATTCCAGGTAATTCCAGTCCACTGGTTAAATCTTCCATCCGTTCTCGCATGGTTTCGGTGGACTTTTTATAGGCATCTTTCATTGCCGCAGCGACTAAATCAGAAAGCACTTCTGGTCCTTCTGCTAAAGCAGAGGGGGCAATTTCTACTCGTTTGGGTTCTTGGTTGCCACTGACAACAACTTTAACAAGTCCACCACCAGATTCTCCGAGAATCTCCATTTGCTCCAATTCTTCTTGAAGACGCTTTGCATCTTCTTGAACTTGTTGGGCTTTTTTAAATGCTTCGGCTAGTTCTTTCATTTTGCCTAAGCCAAAGCCAAATCCCTGTCCTTTTTCTGCCATAACTGGTTATCCGCTGTACGATTGTTTACAAATCAAATTCAATTATAGATGCGATGAGTAATTGGTAATGGGTAATTGGTAATTGGTAATTGATAATAGGGAAAATCCCTGCCACTTGCCTTTAACCAACCGCTTGAAACTCACCCAACATTTTCACTTCTGGTTCTAGCCAAATTGACCAGCGTTCTTGCACTTCATTTTGAACATGACGGATGAGGGAGAAAATATCGCTGGCTTTCGCTCCTCCCCGATTGACGATAAAATTAGCATGAAGTTGGGCGACTTGCGCTCCTCCCAATTGATAACCTTTGAGTCCGGTTTGTTCAATTAACCAACCAGCCGTATAAGGTTTAGGATTTCTAAATACACTGCCACAACTAGGATAGCTGTAAGGTTGGGTGCTAAGTCGGTGTTTTTTATGGTCTTTAGTTCTAGCTGTCACTTGCACAGGATCGGCTCCTGGTTGCAGTTGGAAGGTGGCTTGAGTCACAATCCGCTTACCACCTTGTAGCTGTGAACTCCTGTATGTGTAACCTAATTCCTCTGGGGTGAGAGTTGCCAGAGTGCCATCGGGGGAAAGAACTTGAGCGCTAACTAACATATCTGCGATACAGCTACTATGCGCTCCAGCATTCATTACTACTGCACCGCCCACAGTTCCGGGAATACCCACAGCCCATTCTAATCCTTCCCATCCTAAAGAGGCTGCGTCCCATGCTAGAGTAGGGATGGGTTCTCCGGCGGATACAGTTAATTGACCTGTAACTGGGTTAAAGTTTTTAGACCGGAGATGCCGAGTGGCGATGACTAGTCCGGGTATGCCGCGATCGCTCACCAACAAGTTAGAACCAGCGCCCAATACTGTGATTGCTAAATTATGTTCTTTTGCGTAATCAATACTTGCTTGTAACGCATCTAAATCGTATGGAGAAACATAGCACTCAGCCTCTCCACCAACTCGATAAGAAGTAAACGCTGACAAAGAAGTATGGGTTTTCAAAGGACAATTCGTCCCTGGTAAGTAAATTAATTTACTATTATCCACATCATCTTTCATTTGCAGTTGTGGAGTTAAGTTGGAAAATTCGCAGATTTTGCCAAATCCCTGGGAAGTTATCATTTTTACTTCAATTAGTGAATTTTTGACAGTTGTTATTTATAAAAACAGACAAGGTAGTGAAGACATCAATTAACTGTGAAACTCAGCCGACAACAGGGTTTTACTCCTGACTGGGTGAATTTTGGTGCATGACAGTGAATTGATGAAAATACTACTAGAGTGCAGTTATTAGCCTAAGAAGTGGCGATCGCTGGTTCACTCATCATGGTAATCAGTTCGGGAATAGCCTGATTTAAGTTACCCGCACCTAAAAACAGCGCCAAATCCCCTGGACGTAAGGTTTGCAGTAAAAACTCACTAACCAAAGATAATGTTTGTTGATAAACCACTTCAGGATTATGTTTACTAATCGCAGTCGCTAAATCCTGTCCACTCACCTGTCCTAAATCAGGTTCACCCGCACTGTAAATATCCGTCAGCACGACCAAATCAGCATGAGTAAAGGACTCAGCAAACTCTTCTAAAAACGTTAATGTCCGCGTATAACGATGAGGTTGGAAGATAGCAACTACCCGTTGTCCCGGTCTAGCTTGCAGACGAGCAGCAGCTAAAGTTGCACGAATTTCACTAGGATGATGAGCATAGTCATCAATAAAAGTCACCCCAGCCGCTTCACCTCGGAACTCAAACCGTCGTCTTGCACCTTCAAAGGTAGCAATACCTTGGGCAATTTCTGCAAAATCTAATCCCAAAACTCTACCCACAGCCACTGCTGCTAGAGAATTGCTGAGGTTATGATGACTCAATAGCTGTAAATTTAATAAACCCAAAGCTTTGCCCTTTTCCCATACCAAAGCCGTTGTTCCATCAGCCCGATAATCTATATTGGTAACGGTGTAATCAGCACCTTTATCCGGGTAAAGACTATAGGTAATAGTTGGTTTCAACCTATCGCGCAC
Source organism: Dolichospermum sp. UHCC 0259 (assembly GCF_009711935.1). Lineage (GTDB taxonomy): Bacteria > Cyanobacteriota > Cyanobacteriia > Cyanobacteriales > Nostocaceae > Dolichospermum. The sequence goes on from NZ_VIKX01000328.1 coordinate 14,724, forward strand.
TGTATCACAATCAATGCTCCCCACCAAAGTTTTGCAACCCTGAGCGAAGGTTTGGAAGGTATCAACCACCTCTTCCAATGTCTCGTAGTGGTCAGGATGATCTAATTCAATATTAGTAATAATACCAATCTCTGGAGCGTGTTTTACCAGAGACCCATCGGACTCATCCGCCTCTGCTACTAAATAACGGCTTGCGCCCATTCTCGCATTACCTTCCCAAGCCTTAACTTCACCACCAACCAAAATTGTCGGATCAAGTCCAGCTTGTAACAGCATATAACCAATCATACTACTAGTCGTAGTTTTGCCATGAGTTCCTGCCACAGCAATACTGTAATAATCAGCAATCAAAGCTGCGAGAACATCAGAACGATGCCAAATGGGGCAACCTAATTCTAGAGCCGCCTTATACTCCAAATTACTAGCATTAATGGCTGTAGAACAAATCACTTGGGGTAAAGTTGTTTTCACAGCAGACAACTTTTCTGGAGAAGTTAATGGTAGGGTATTAGCCACTACTTCTGGCAGAAAAAATTCCAAATTGTTGGCTTCTTGTTTACTGAAAATGTGAGCGCCCAGGGATTCTAACTTGTGCGTAATATGGTTAGCACGCAAATCTGAACCGGATACTGGCAATTGAAGTTTAGTTAGAACATAAGCCAAAGCAGACATTCCAATCCCACCAATCCCAATGAAATGAAATGGTCTGCCACTAAAATCTATAGAATTACTCATTTTTATTTACCTCTTACACCACACCACACCAGAATCACATAAGACACGCGTATCATAACAGGATTTTGATTGTTACAGATCCTAACTATGCCATCCAAAATATTCATCCCTGCTGAATGATTAAATTTTGACTTTCGTTTTGCCCTGTGAGCCAGATTACCCCCCGGTCGAAAATTCTTGCTGTTTTTAATCTGCTCATAAGATTATTCTGAAAATTTCTGCTACATCGGGAAAGAAAATTGTGTAAATTTAAATACATTTTGCTATGATTGTTTTAGAACTAAGTAGCATAGACTGAGATATAGCAATTTGCATCACTTACCAAAAGCCTCTGTCGGAATTGACTACAATAGTACATTGGTAGTGAAATTATTGTGCAATTGATAAAAATCATCATTGGGAATAGGGAATAGGGAATAGGGAGAGGAATTTTCTTTATCCTGACTCCTGACTCCTGACTCCTGACTCCTGACTCCTTCTTATAAAATTCTGTATTTTTTTTGTTGATCTAAAACTTTCTCGTTATAAATGGCCGCCCCCTTTGCGATATGATTGGGGTCAACGATATCAACTTATAGGCATAAATACAGAGGGCAAGACACTGTGATTAGAGTTGCAATTAACGGTTTCGGGCGCATTGGACGTAACTTTGCACGCTGCTGGGTGGGGAGAGAAAATAGCAATATCCAACTGGTTGGGATTAATGACACATCCGACCCTAGAACTAATGCTCACCTGCTTAGATATGACTCCATGCTAGGCCAATTAAAAGGTGTAGATATTAGTGCTGATGATAACTCCATCACAATCAATGGTAATACAATTAAATGTGTATCTGATCGCAACCCAGACAACTTGCCCTGGAAAGAATGGGGAATTGACCTGATTATCGAATCAACAGGCGTTTTTACCAGCAAAGAAGGAGCAATGAGGCACGTAAATGCCGGAGCTAAAAAGGTTCTGATTACGGCCCCTGGTAAAAATGAAGATGGTACTTTTGTCGTTGGTGTCAATCATCATGATTATGACCACAACAAACATAACATCATCAGTAATGCTAGTTGTACAACCAATTGTTTAGCTCCCATTGCCAAGGTATTAGATGAGAAATTTGGTATCATTAAAGGCATAATGACTACTACCCACAGCTACACAGGTGATCAGCGTTTATTAGACGCTTCTCACCGTGATTTGCGTCGGGCTAGAGCAGCAGCTATCAACATTGTTCCCACTTCTACCGGTGCAGCAAAAGCAGTAGCTTTGGTACTTCCTCAGTTGAAGGGTAAGCTAAATGGTGTGGCTTTGCGTGTACCAACCCCTAACGTTTCTATGGTGGATTTTGTAGTACAAACTGAAAAGCGCACTATTGCCGAAGAAGTTAATCAAGCGCTGAAAGAGGCTTCTGAAGGTTCTCTCAAAGGCATTTTGGGTTACACCGAATTGGAACTTGTATCTTCTGACTATCAAGGTACAGATGAATCTTCTGTTGTTGATGCCAGCTTGACTCTTGTTATGGGCAATGACATGGTGAAGGTTATGGCATGGTATGACAATGAATGGGGTTATAGCCAACGGGTTCTTGATTTGGCGGAATTAGTAGCTGCAAAATGGGTTTAATTGTCCTTTGTCAGTAGTCAGTTGTCCTTTGTCAGTTGTTCTTTGTTTGAAGACCACTGATTAATGGAATGGGCGCAGGCCCTGCGCCCCTACATGGAATGGGCGGGGAAACCCCGCCCCTACTGAGCAAAATGTTGAAATCCCTGGCTGAGGTTGAGAACTTGGTCGGGGATTTCTGCTTTTTCTTGGTGTAAAATCACGTTTGAGCCTGGGGTAATTGTGCCAATGATGGCTGCACCTGTGCCTAGTTTTTGCACTAATGCTAATGCTGGTTCTGGTGGTAAACACAGGACTAATTCAAAATCTTCGCCACCGTAGAGGGCATATTCTAATGATTTTTCTGGTGTTAGCCACTCTTCAAAGGCTGATGGTAAGGGGATTTTACTAGATTCTATAACTGCACCGACTTGACTGGCTCGACAAATTTGTAATACTGCGTCTGCTAAACCGTCGCTGCTATCCATACCAGCAACGGTAATTTTAGATTTTAGATTTGGGACTTCGACTTCGCTCAGTCGAACGATTTTGGATTGGGATTCTAAAATTTCCCACAAAATAGGTAAGACATCTAAACGGGGGTTAGGGCGTTGGTGGGCGGTAATTAAGGCTGCCTTGGCTTCAGTTTTGAGGTTTTGACCGATTGAGGGATTTAAGAGTAGTTCTAAGCCTGCACGGGACGCTCCATGTATACCTGTGATGAGAATAGCATCTCCTACTTGAGCGATCGCACGACGGATGATGAAATTGGGGTTGGCTTGACCAAAGGCGGTAATTGCTAAAGTGATAATGGGCGATCGCACAATATCACCACCAACTATGGGAACATGATATTTTGATAAGCATTCTGTCATGCCCTGATATAGTCGCTCCACCCAACTTACAGTTACATCACCGGGTAAACCTAGTCCCACAGTGATGCCCACCGGAGTCGCCCCCATTGCTGCTAAATCGGACAAATTCGCCGCCGCAGCCCGCCAACCGGCATCCTCTGGGGAGGTGGTAAGATCACTAAAATGCACGCCGTCAACGAGCATATCTGTAGTAACTATCAAAGATTGATTTGGTAAAGTTTCCAATACTGCCGCATCATCACCAATAATATCCGGTGGACAAAAACGTTGTAATCTTTCTAAAAGACCTTGTTCACCAATATCTCTAACTCGTAGGGAAGATAAATTATTATTCATAATTAAATTTACGCATTAGTTTACAGATTAAAATAAAAGTATCATCTCGGAGACTATTGATATGGTTTCTACTGTTGGCATCACAGACACTATTAAAAGCTTGAGTGATTTACAAACTCGGTGCAACTTACATCAAGCAGAAGATGAAAACTTTTTTAACGAATGGTTAACAGACTTACCCCAACTCAATTCACAAGAACAATCGGGTGTCACTCGCATCAAACAGCGTTATGATTATCATCGCCTTGATGGTCTATTCTTAGAAGGGACAATTAATCTTTTAGTAGTTTCACCACTTTTGGAACTTGCAGGTTTTCTAGATTCACCTTATAGAATTCGCTCACCCTATGGCATAAATTTAGAAATTGAAGAACCAGAAGAAACAATTCGTGGTTTTATTGATGTCCTAGTTGTCCAGGAAAAACTTTGGATTTTTGTGGTTGAATCTAAACGAAATAGCATTCCAGTTGTCGCAGCAATACCGCAGTTATTAGCCCATATGTTAACTACTCCCCACCGGGATAAATCTGTATTTGGTATGGCTACAAATGGCGATGAATTTATATTTATAAAACTAGCTATCACAAACAAACCTGAATATGACGTATCACGCACATTTTCCCTATTTCCTCGACGACATGAATTAGCTGAAGTGTTGCAAATTTTAAAAAGATTAGGAGAATCCTGTAGGGGCGGGGTTTCCCCGCCCTCTTGATTGTATTGATTATGCAAGTTTTTGTCGAAATTAGGGGATACTACAGATAGTTATTTTTTTACTTTACCAAATGAGTGACATCAAAAGAATAGACACAAACGCCTATGTGACAGTACAAGGGCAATATGCTGTAGTTAATGAAGGTTCTGGATATGCGATCATCAATACTCAGACGAAACAGGTAATTGCCCGCAATATATCATCTTTCCTGGATTGTGTAAAAACTTTAGAGTATATCTTCAGTAATGCTGAATCTCAAAATTCAGATCCAATCCAAACCTCTGCTTTTATTTCTGAACCAGACACTCCTCCTAAATCAGTTCAAGAAAAAATTAATTATGAACCTAAAAAACTAGATGAACTAGATTTTGCACTTGTAAGAAGTCTAGCCTCTTATTTTGAAGAAATGAATGGTAAAATCCGCCACTACCGTAAAGATCATAATGCTTCAGAAGAAGAAGCAGATGTAATAGGGAGTTATTACCTAAAAACTGCTGGTATTGTTAGGGGTGTTAAAACTCAAAAAGATTTGGCAGAACTGATCGAACATATAGAAAACCTCAAGGAAAAGGTTAGTATATACAAGCATGAAAGTTATAAATATCGTTGGTCTACAGGTTTAGAAAAAAACGTTCTAGCTAAATTAAGGAAAATAATGGATACACTCAAGAGTTAATTAGAAAAAGTTGTGAACACTGCGAGAGTTAGATCCCCGATTTCTTTAAGAAGTCGGGGATCTTGTTCTTCAATAATTAATTAAGCTGCTTGAGGTTCAACTAAATTTTCTCCACCTTGAACAACAGTTGCTGATTCAATTTTGTCACCAGCTTTGAGCTTATCTAAAACCTCTCTACCTTCAGTCAAATAACCAAACACAGCATAACGACCATCTAAAAGATTACGTCCTGCGGGAGTAAGTTCTGGTTCAAAAAGGAAAAAGAAAACTTGAGAAGAACCACCATTTGCTTCACTTTCTGGACGTGCCATAACTAACGCACCAAAAGATGAAAATGGTAAAACCGGCATATCTAAATAACGCCCAGCTTCTTCGAGAGTAATGCCATAAGTTGGTTCTTTTTCGCCTTGGACTAAAATTTCTAAAGGAACAGCCCGATATTTGCCAGTTTGAGGGTCAATAAAGCCGACTTCTTTACCTACAGGATCTCCGGTTTGGAGAAAATAAGATTCTTCCGAACGGGTAAATTCTAAACCGTTATAAAAACCTCTTTGTACCAAATCCACAAAATTACCAGCAGTCACAGGGGCGCTATAGCCATCTACAACTACAGTCAAATCACCTTTATTAGTTTTGAAAGCAATCGTAGCGCGTCCTTTGAGTTGGGGTAAATTACTATACTCAGCCGGGACTTCAAAGGGGAATTCCTTCACCATTGATTCTTCTAACAAGCTGACAAGATTGAGTAATTTAGCTCTTCCGTCAAGAATGGGTTCTTTTTGTTTAGTTTTAACTACTTCTTGCAGTGCTGTAATGCCAGATTTCAATTCAGTCATCCAAGCTTGGGCTTGAGGTTGGCGTTCTTCCGGAACGCTTGCTAATATTTGGGAAGGTTTATCGAGTATCCGCAATGCCTGTTTGAGGTCATTATTAACTGCACCCCATCGTTTATTTGCCCGCAGTTGGTTAGAAATGTCTTCTAAACGGTTTTGCAGTTTACGTACAGGTTGATTATCTATTGGCAGTGCATAGCGCAACAAAGCCTTACCGTCGGTAATTGCGTTTCCTGCTGGTAAGCCGGCGTTACTAGCGGGAGTCCACCCAGCCGTACTTGTGCCTAAAAATATTGTTAATAGCAATATTACCTTTAGGCTGTTCTTCACCCAGGACTTAAATAAGTTCAACATGAAATTTCCCTTTCTTCAGCATCAAAGTGTTGACTGGAAGTAACTCATTGATTATCTTCCCACATTGGGGGACTGGGGATTGGGGACTGGGGACTGGGGATTGGGGACTGGGGACTGGGAAGAATATTTATATTTATTGCCTATTACCTTTTTCCTGACAACTGACCACTGACAATTAACAATTAACAACTTATGACCCTGGAAGGTTACAATAAATGCCGATTGTCTTGCAAAATTTGAAAGTTTCATGATCTCTAGTAACGACTTTCGACCTGGTGTTTCAATTGTATTAGATGGTTCGGTTTGGCGCGTGGTAGATTTCCTTCACGTTAAGCCAGGCAAGGGTTCTGCCTTCGTGCGGACAACACTGAAAAATGTCCAAAGTGGGAAACAGTTAGAAAAAACTTTTCGGGCTGGAGAAAGCGTTCCCCAGGCAACTTTGGAAAAGGTGACGATGCAACATACCTATAAAGAAGGCGATGAGTTTATCTTTATGGATATGGAAACTTATGAAGAAGGTAGATTAACTTCAGCGCAAATTGGCGATCGCGTCAAGTACCTTAAAGATGGTATGGAAGTGAACGTGATTCGCTGGGGTGAACAGGTTCTAGAAGTAGAACTACCTAACTCTGTAGTTTTGGAAATTGTGGAAACAGATCCTGGTGTTAAGGGTGATACTGCAACCGGTGGTACTAAACCAGCAAAATTAGAAACTGGTGCAACTATCATGGTTCCTTTGTTTATTGCCCAAGGGGAACGAATCAAGATTGATACCAGAGAAGACAAGTATTTAGGCAGGGAATAATTTTCCTATTTTTTGATACCAATTTGGAATAGTGAGGAATACAGCAGGAGTCAGGAGTTAGGAGTCAAACATCAGGAGTCAAACCCTGTTGTGGCATAAGTTTAATTCATGCCAATTGAGTTCCTAATCACCTGGAAAGTTGCCATAAAATCCAAAATCTAAAATCGTTCGACTGAGCGAAGTCGACTGAGCGAAGTCGAAGTCCAAAATCTAAAATTGGTGCTAATGATTTCAATCCCTTTTTTATAGAGGGATTAAATCCCTGCCTTACTTAGAATTTTAATTTAACAGTTAGGTCGAGGTAAAATAATTGTGACATTAGACTTTAATGAAATCCGTCAGCTATTAGTAACTATTGCCCAAACAGATATTGCGGAAGTTACCCTCAAAAATAATGAATTTGAGCTAACAGTCCGCAAAGCTGTCAGTTTTAGCAATAATGCTCCAGGAACGGTTAGTGGTGTGGTGAATGCTGGTGTAACCCAGTTGGTATCTACAGCCTTACCAAGTTCCACTGAGGGGGCTGTAACCAATAAAGTTGTTGATAATTCAGTCGCCCAACCGCCTCATTCTGCTTCACCAATTAATCAAAAATTAGTTGAAGTACCATCACCAATGGTAGGGACATTTTACCGTTCCCCAGCCCCAGGAGAAGCGGCGTTTGTGGAAGTAGGCGATCGCGTCAAAGCTGGTCAAAGTGTCTGTATCATTGAAGCTATGAAACTAATGAACGAAATTGAAGCCGAAGTCTCAGGACAGGTGATGGAAATTTTAGTTCAAAATGGTGAACCCGTAGAATATGGTCAGCCTTTAATGAGAATTAACCCTGATTAAATAGGGAATAGGTGACAGGTGACAGGGAACAGGCAATAGGGAATAGGGAATAGGGAATAGGGGACAGGGGGAATACAATATATTTCCCAATGACCAATGACCAATGACCAATGACCAATGACTAAAGCGGATAATTTTTCTGAAAACTTGCGCGGGTGAGAGGTTGTTGTAATTCCACACCTTCACCCCCTAAAACCTCTAAAAGCTTGCCATTGACTTCGATATATACTTGAGCTTGAGGATTTAAACTGGTAGCAGTATATACAACTTGTCCCACACGCCCCATCATGGAAGTGCTACCTCCACCAGTGGTAAAGTTTTCAGACAAATTTACATGAACATCATTATTTTCTGTTTTGAGTCCCAATAGTTGAGTGCCTTGGGGAATAGTAGTAGAGTCTGTGCCTTCACTTGGTCCCGCTAATAAAGTTTTAAATGCTGCTTCTAAAACCTGATTGGGTTGGGTAGCAGCAACTTTAAAGGGTTGGGGAACTAAATCCAGGCGATTTTCCTTGGATCTGAGCCAATATATACTAGCAGTCTGTTCATTACCTTGCTGAGTTGTTGATTGCTTGATGGGCTGTTTAATGATTTGTGAAGAGTTATCAGGTGTAGAATTATTGGGAGTCTGGGCAGAAAACCAAGCCACACCACCGCTGACCACGACCACTGCTGCGGAAATAGCTGCTACCACACCGGAAGAAATACCGTTAGTTCTTTGTTGGTTATTCATAATATAAAACCTACTGGATTGACGATGGAAATAGTATTTGTAAGATAAGTAGCCTGTTTATAAACGTTCTTCCCCGGTGTAAATCTTGGCTTTTGATTTGGACATGAACTGTTATTGCTAGTTTTGCCTCTTGCCACTCCAATTGTAGAGTGATCTTTGCAAGTCCGTTACCTTTCCCTTTATCTAAATCCTATGGTTTCTTGAAAAAACTTTTAAATTAGACTTGAGTAAAATATGGTAAGCAAATCAAATAGCAGTAAATAAACGGATTGAATTTTCAGTTTCACTCCTGACTCCTGACAAAGGGCGCAGGCCCTGCGCCCCTACCTCTTGATATAATCAAATTTTCAAGGGCAATTTCCCGAAAAATGAATTGATAAATACTATAATTAATAATCAATCCCTTATTTGTGGTTGTTATGGTTGTTACTGCTTCGACCCACAAGATTACCTGGGAACTCTTGCCTGAAGATTTTGTTTTAGAAGATGAACCAGTGGATAATGTTAATCAACCTTCTTTAGCCGCTGCACTGACGGAAAGCCTGCAACTGGCAGGGAAACTCCCAGAAACAGCCCTGGCTACGACCAATTACGGCATTTGTACCGCAGTGAATGGCAAAATTGTCATCAAAGCACCTGATTGGGCTTACATACCCAAAATTACCGTGTCTAGAGAGGAAATACAACGTAGTTACACTCCTCACAAACAGGGTGAAATACCGGTTGTGGTGATGGAATTTCTTTCTGATACAAATGGGAGTGAATATTCCAGTAAAAGGACTTTTCCCCCTGGTAAATGGTTTTTTTATGAAGAGGTGTTAGAAGTTGTAAATTATCTAATTTTTGCACCTGATACGGGTGTTTTGGAATTTCATCATTTACAAAGTTCAGGAAAATATCAATTACGTTCCCCTGATGAAAATAACCGTTATTGGTTAGGGGAAATGGATTTATTTATTGGTGTATGGCAAGGAAAGCGCGAAAACCGTGATGGTTATTGGTTGCGCTGGTGGGATAAGGAGGGTAATTTGTTATTGTGGGGGTTTGAGTCGGTTGAGAAAGAACGAGGAGAAAAGGAACAAGAAAGACGAGAAAAGGAACAAGAAAGACGAGAGAAGGAGATGGCTTTACAACGGTTAGCGGAGTTGGAGAAACGATTACGAGATGCGGGAATTGGGGATTAGGAATTACCCAGAAGAACACGCGACTCGAAAACCACTACCGTAGTTACTGCCACCAGCAGCTATGTAATTACGATAGGCACTACGGCAATTTTCAGGATCTTGAAGCCAAGAACCGCCGCGTAATATGCGTTTATTGTCGTGTCCAGTCCAAACACTACCATCATTAGGTGCATTTGTATAGTCTTTATGCCAAGCATCTTCGCACCATTCCCATACATTGCCGTGCATATTATATAAACCAAAGTTGTTAGGGGGAAATCCGCCTACATCTGTGGTTTGTTTGTATTTGTTATTATGATTAACTACATCTGTAGTAATGGTTTCACCGAAGTAAAATGGAGTTATGGTTTTGGCTCTACAGGCATATTCCCATTCAGATTCACTGGGTAAGCGATACATTTTACCTGTATGTTCCCCCAATCTAGCACAAAATTCCTGGGCATCTAACCATGATATTTTTTCCACTGGCAGATTTTCACCTTGAAAGTATGAGGGTTTGGGGTTTAAATCTCTGTTGATTTTCGGTAAACTGGCGATTTTTTGCCATTGTGCTTGGGTAATTGGGTATTTTCCTATGTAGAAAGGTGAAATTGTCACGTTATGTTGAGGTTTTTCATTTTTATATCCCTCTCCGTCTGGTGAACCCATAGGGAATGTTCCACCAGGAATACCTACCATTTCTAAAAATAAATTATTTCCTAAATTGTCTCTAAAAACTATGGGTTGTTTTGGGGAAACAATTTTTGTACTAACTTGCCGGAACTGACTAGGAGAACTGGTTATTTGTGAAAGTTGTTGAGGTTGCAATACTGATAAAATTTCTGTTGCTGACTGAAAGCGATTTGAGGGTAAGTCTTGCAGCATTTTATCTAATATTATTTCTAAGTCCTGATTAACAAATATATATTTTTTCCATACCCATTGCATGATTGTTAAGTCAAATAGTGGATCAGTACCATCGGGTTTTTGGAAATATCCTGTTAATAATCGAATACAAGTTACAGCTAAACTATAAAGGTCGCTGTTGGGATAAACTATGCCGCGAAATTGTTCTGGTGGTGCATAACCAGGTGTACCTGTAACTGTTCCCAGTTTAGTGAGAATGTTGTTACCTACGTCTTTGGAAACTCCAAAATCAATTAGGTATAAAGTGCCTGTTTGCGAATGTTTAATAATATTTTCTGGTTTAATATCTCTATGAATTACTTTATTGTTATGAACAAATTTTAAAATATGTAATAATTCAATCAATATTTTTTTAACTTCAGATTCGCTAATTTTTCCCTTTTGTCGGAGTTCGGTTAATAAATTTTGACCTTCGATAAATTCTTGAATTAGATAAAGTCTGCCTTCTTGGGGAAAGAATGCGAGTAAATCTGGAATATGCGGATGTTTCCCTAAATCGTTGAGTCTGAATGCTTCTTGTTCAAATAAATCTGTGGCTTTTTTTAGCGCAGCACTTCCTGATTGTTGGGGTAAAAATTGCTTAATGACGCAGGGGGTATCTAATCTTTGTTCGTCTACTGCTAAAAATGTCCTTCCGAAACCACCTTCACCAAGAATGCGGACGGCACGATACCGTTCTTTCAGCACTATTTGACTGCCACAGGATTGACAAAGGATAGTTTCTGGTGGGTTTCGATGTAGACACGCGGGGTTAAGGCACTGACTCATAAATCCAGCTTGCAGTTAATTATCTCGGTATAATTGTAGGATGAGTTTAGGTAAAAATTATTTTAATTGATTAAATTTTTTCTCTGTAATACTTAATTTTTTGGTTATTTCATAAAATAACTAACTACTTATGGTTATGGTGGGTAAGACGTAGACAGGTTTAGTCTAAGAATACCCACTTTACAATATTTGAATGTTAACTTTCTATTGCGTTTTTAATCCATTGTTGCAATGTATTGATAACTTCGTCAATGGCAATTTCTTGAGATTCACGATTTGCGCGTTTGACTACTTCGACTTTACCATTTGTAATAGCTCTACCTGTGACGATTCTGAAGGGGATACCGATTAAATCAGCATCTTTGAATTTAACACCGGCTCGTTCGTCTCTGTCATCTAATAGGGTTTCTATTCCTGCTTGGTTGAGTTCTGTGTAAAGTTTTTCGGCAACGGCGATTTGCCCTGCATCTTTGATGTTAGGAATGGTGATGATGGCGTGATATGGTGCGATCGCTATTGGCCAAATTATGCCATCTTTATCATAGGATTGTTCTACGGCTGATTGTGCTAAACGTGACACGCCAACACCATAACAACCCATAACTAAAGGCTTTTCTTCCCCTTGTTCGTTGGTATAAGTTGCACCCATCGCTTCGGAGTATTTTGTACCGAGTTGGAAGATATGACCGGCTTCGATGCCTCTAGCTGTTTGTAGGGTTTGGGTTGGGTCGTGCAGGGAGCGATCGCCTAATTTAGCTTTACGAATATCTACGGTTAGTGCAGGTAATTTAAATTGCTCACCCCAATTTGCGCCAACGACATGAAAACTAGCTTCATTTGCACCAGTAACAAAATTCTTCAACTCCACAGCGGTTTTATCCACCAACCGCACAAACTGAGAATTTACCTGTTTACTTTCCGCAATATAATCATCACTAAGATCAGGCGCTATGTAACCCAAAGGTAAAGATTTTGCTTGCCATGCTTCTTGGGCTTCGGCATTTGGTACAGTTAAAGTCAGGATAGTTTTAGCACCAAATTGAGGAGCTAACTTAGTTAATTCATTTTGTAATTTAACTTCATTAATTTCCTGATCTCCGCGAATATTTATCAATACCAAAACCGTTAAACCGTTATCATAAACAGTTTGATATAAAACATTTTTGACAATTTGGGTAGGAGAACATTTCAATAAATTACAAACTTTGTCTATAGTTTCTGTTCCCGGAGTTTCCCATTTTTCGTAACTTGTAAAAGGTGAAGTTTCCGCATCTGCTGGTAAAGAAACTGCCTTTTCTACGTTTGCGGCATATTTACCATCTTCAGTGTAGAGAACTTCATCTTCTCCTGCTTCTGCTAAGACCATAAATTCTGTCGAACCCGAACCACCAATCGCCCCAGAATCAGCTTCCACAGCCCGAAAAGCCAAACCAGAACGCCGCAACATATTACTGTAAGCAGTGTACATTTCCTGGTAAGTTTTTTTCAAACTTTCTTCATCAGCATGGAAAGAATAACCATCTTTCATAATAAATTCTCGTCCGCGCATTAAACCAAACCGGGGACGAATTTCATCACGAAATTTAGTTTGAATTTGATATAAATGTACAGGTAATTGCCGATAGGAACGAATCATATCACGAGCAACAGTTGTAATTACTTCTTCGTGAGTTGGTCCTAGTCCTAATTGTTGTTCTCTTCTATCCACAAGAGAAAACATAATTCCCTCAGCCTTAGTATATGTATCCCAGCGTCCCGATTCTTGCCATAATTCCGCAGGTTGTAACTGTGGTAATAAACATTCTTGTGCGCCGGTAGCGTTCATTTCTTCCCGCACAATTTGGGAAACCTTTTGCAAAACCCGCCACATTAGGGGAAGATAAGCATAAATCCCACCACCAATGCGACGGATATAACCAGCGCGGAGTAATAATTTATGACTAGGGATTTCCGCATCAGCCGGATCATCCCGCAGTGTAACAAATAACATTTGTGATAATCGCATTGTTTTTACCTTTACTTGCTAATTTTGTCAATTATTGAAGATTAACCTATGTCATACCAAATTAAAATGAAGCTGCATAGAATAAGATTTCCAGAATAATTAACCGCAGATGAACGCAGATAAACGCAGATAAATATGAATGATTGTTATTCTGTGCAGCCTCACATAAAATTGGTATCACCTGTCACTTGTTATAACTTGAGGAGATAATTACTGTGTCTGAAGCAATGTATCAAGCACAACCACCTTTAGAATTTATTCCGCCAGCTTTTAACCCTTTGTTGTTAAAGTTGGTACATTTTGTGCTACCTAACTGGATTCGCTGGAAAACACCTATTAGCAACATTGAAGCAGAAAATGTTGAAGTTTTGGCGGATTGTTATCGGCGGTTTCAGGATGGTAAAATCCGGTTTATGTTGGCGTTTCGTCATCCTCAAACAGCAGACCCTCTTTGTTTAACCTATTTACTGTCCCAAATCTTGCCTAAAGTAGCACAAGTTGGGGGTACACAGCTACAATATCCGCTTCATGCTCATTTTATCTATGATCGGGGCATTCCTCTCTGGGCTGGTTCTCAAGTTGGTTGGGTAATTTCCCATTTGGGGGGAACTCCGATTCAACGCGGTAAAGCTGATTGGACTGGGTTGCGTTCGGTGCGTGATTTGTATGTTAATGGTCAGTTTCCGATGGCTGCTGCGCCGGAAGGTGGTACAAATGGTTTATCGGAGATTATTAGTCCTTTAGAACCGGGTATCGCACAGATGGGTTTTTGGTGTGCGGAAGATTTGCAAAAAGCGGGAAGAGATGAGGAAGTTTTAATTTTACCAATTGGCATTAAATATAGTTATGTTAATCAGCCTTGGGATAATATAGCAAATTTGTTAACTGAATTAGAAGCAGCTAGTGGTTTGTCTGTGAATCAGGATCAAACTGAGGCTAATTTTACTGCGCTTTATCCCCGATTGTTGGGTTTAGCTGAACATTTATTATCGGTGATGGAGCAATTTTATAGTAAATTTTATCATCAAACATTACCAGATGAAAAGATTACAAATGGAGAAATTACAGATAGAAATGAAGCGTTAGCTTATCGGTTACAATCTGTGATGAATATTGCTTTATTTATTGCTGAACAATATTTTGATTTGCCATCTAGGGGGAATTGGAATGATAGATGTAGACGGGTGGAACAAGCAGGTTGGAATTATATATTTAGGGAAGATTTTAAGGATATTAAATCATTATCACTCATTGAGAAAAGTTTGGGAGATAGAGTTGCTGAAGAAGCATATTTTCGGATGTGGCACATGAGGTTGGTTGAGAGTTTTGTGGCTGTTTCTGGGATGTATATCCGCGAAAAACCAACGGTGGAAAGATTTGCTGAAATGACTTTACTTTTATGGGATATGATTAATAAAATCAGGGGAAATATTCCTTTAAATCGTCCACAATTGGGTAAGCAGCAGGTGAGAATAACTGTGGGTGAACCAATTTCTGTTTCTGGACGTTATGCGGTTTATAAAAGTAGTCGAGTTGCTGCTAGACAATCTGTGGCTGAGTTGACGACTGATTTACAACAGGTTTTGGAGGGTTTGGTTGATAAGGGATAATGTTTTTGGTAATTTAGATAATTTTTGTCTGATAGCGAAGCGTGGCGTAGCCATATCAGGATGTCCAAGATTTGAGGATTTTCAGGATGTGATTGTTTGATTATTAGTATGGAGAGAAGCAAATATTTATGAGATATAATATAAGAATAAATATATGAGTCTCATCTATCAACCATCAAATAACAATCCTGTTAATCTTTTATCTCATTCCCAGTCTCTAGGCTGGGAATGTAATCCTAGAGGTTCTACCTCCATTTTATCAAAAGATATGTTACAATATGAATAGAGGTAAAATAAAAAATTCCGTAATTAAATTGAGAAAAAAAGACAATGCAACAAATTAATTTTGATGCTCGTGTAGATGAAAATGGTTTTTTATATCTGAAAATGCCCCCAAATTTTGCCGGGATGGAAATAACAGGAAAACTTTTATATCAAGCTCATTCTATTTCCTTACCGAGTCGAAAAGAAGACAAAATTGATATTAATCTTGTTCGTAATATTTGTCATCAAATTAGAAACTTACCAGTTCTTGACAGCAGAACTCCTGATGAAATTATTGGTTATAATGAGTTTGGAATTCCAGAATAATGGTTATTGATACTTCTGCCATTATGGCAATTATTTATGCTGAACCTGAAGAATTGATATTTATTGAACTTATTAACGAAAGTCCAGATTGTTTACTTTCTTCTCCAGGTTATGTAGAAGCATCCATTGTTTTAGGTACTAAACATGATCAGCAAGGTGTAGAAAATTTAAATTTATTAATTGCAGCATTATCTATCACTATTGTACCTTTTACTTTAGAACAAGCACAATTAGCAAGTGCAGCATTTTTGAAATTTGGTAAAGGCCGTCATCCAGCAAAACTGAATATGGGAGATTGCTTTTCTTATGCTTTAACAAAATCTACAAATCAACCTTTATTATTCAAAGGTAATGACTTTATTTACACCGATATTGATAAAGTGAATTATTAATGGATGCTATATTTGATTTAGATAATAAAATCGTGTAGATCCTTTAATCCTGGATATCCTGATTCTGACAGTTGAGAGTTTATAATTGACATAGAGTGTGATATTGCCTATAACCTAGTAAATGACATAGATAATTATGAATGTACAACTTGTTGATTCTCTTGTAGAAATTGTTTCCAAATTAACTCCCGAAGATCAGAAACTTTTCTTATCTAAACTTTCTCATATCAATATAATTCCGTCAGAACAGCAAAATTTAACATCAGCAGAAAAAGTAGCACAATTTCAGGAATGGTTATCTCAATTTCCTCAAAGTAGTATTACCCTATCAGATGAATCACTGCGTCGAGAAAATATTTATGATGATAGAGGAATATGAAAAGCTATTTACTTGATACCAATATTATTCTTAGATTTGCAAATTCTGCAAATTCTCAATCTCTGGAATATAACCTTATACAGAATACTATTTCTGAAATTTTATTACAAGGTAGTCAATGTTTTATTACCTCTCAAGTAATTATTGAATTTTGGGTCGTTGCTACTCGTCCTGTTAATGTTAATGGATTAGGATGGACTGTAGAACAAACAACTCAAGCGGTACAAATGCTAATAAATCAATTTGATTTACTAGAAGAAACACCTGATGTATTTTCTATTTGGTTAAACTTAGTGACAACATATAATATTTCTGGTAAACGCACTCACGATATACATATATTAGCAGTGATGCTTGCTCATAATATCAGCCATATTTTAACTTTAAACCCCAAAGATTTTATAGCTGTTCCAGAAATTACGATTATTCATCCTCAAAGTATGAATAGCTAAGAATATTGTGAATAAAATTATCCTGTAAATCCTTTAATCCTGGGTATCCTGATTCTGTGCCTTCAATAATAATAGCAGAGGCAGAGCCTCTGTGATAGCATTCCCAGTCAGAGACTAGGAACGAGATAAAGAGATTTTTCATGATTTCCTTTGTCAGAATACAAGGATGATCAATCATTATTGACGTGGGGTATTTTTAGATTGTTTCTTTTTGTCTAAATTAGAATTTATAGGATTTAAGGATTTTCAGGATGTCATATTATTTATCGTCAATCATGCAACAGTGTAAAGATATTTTATGAAAAGTTTCTTAATGGTGAGTTACGGTGCTTCCTCGATTATCAATAATAATTTTCTAGAAATGCACCTAACCCATAACCCACCCTACGAACTCAAGAAAAATCAAACCTTAAATGTATGCTTTAAACAGCTAATCTCAATTGTTGAGGTGTTTGCTGTAAAATTAAGTTAATTACCTCTGGACTCCATTTGAGAACTCCATTGGTAAAGTCTGCAAACTGCTTTGCTTTTTCAGTTGGTTGCCATTGCCAGTTATCCTTAAGTTTGGTGATATATTCCATCTTTGCCAGCGTCTCAATGACACGCTGATATTTCCATTTTTCTCCAGTCTCTTTATAGAGTATTTTACTTATGTCTGTCACAGTGAGATATTGTCTAGAAGATGCTGGATTAATGAGCCTCAAGTCTAGAGTGACAGAGACTTCTAGATTTGCTGAAACTTCAGAATTGCTAATTTCAACATGAAGTGGTTGAAGATCGGCCTTTTGTGCCATAATGAAGACGATTCCTTTTTTGTCAATGAGTAGGAGTCCCTGATCTCGCAAATCAGGAACAGTTTGATTTCAAACAAATGTCAGCATGGCTATAACGGGCTAGGCTGACTTTTAATTTATGGGTTTTAGTAAGATTTTTATAGACCCACAACCTCAGTATAGGGCAAGATTTGGTATGTGTCAATATCAAATTGACAGTATTTTCCATCGTCACACTATGCTAGTGTACCATCTAAAAAATTATTTGTCAACATAATAATTTATTGGATTTTAGACTAAATCTTTCCTTGTAGACTCAACCCCTTGCTGTATAAAGTTTATGACTTACAAGACTTAAAATGACTTGGAAACCCTTAAAGGAAGCTTGGCGAATGGAATTCGCAGCTACACAGACAAAACCCGCCTTTGCGGGTTAAAATACTTTTTTTCAGTCCACGCAGGTGGACTTTGATTGTGTAGACGCGATTTATGATCGCCGGGGTATTGTATTATGTTAACTCAAATGATTCTCTAGCAAAGAAGCTATAGTCTCTGGCTGAACTTTCTTGTATTGTTTTTTACCTAACATCAAAACACAATTAGGAGCGCTGCTACAGCGTTTTTGACAATCAGTGTGTTCGATAGTTACTTTATCAGATAAACCGCGATCGCCTAAAGTTTTTTCTAAGTCTGACAATAACCCTTTTCCACCCCGTTTCAGACAACCAGATTTTTGACATACCATAATTTTGGCTTTGGGTTGCGGAAGGAAATTTTCCAGCACACAAAAACCAATGGCTTGAATTTGATAAAGTTGCAGTTTGAGTTTATTGTTACGGAGATTTAATTTACTAATAGCATCTATGCGAATTTGTTCACCAGGAACTAAGGATAAACCTAGCGAACAACGTAAATTTTTAGGGATTTTTAGTTTGATATTTCCCCCAGGAACTGCTAACTGTAAATGTTTACATTTCCCAGCATCTTTACCCACAAACCCTAAAAACTGTCCTTCAATATTCAATTCCGATAAAGTCAAATATTTTTCACCCATGCCGATAACTCTATGTTTCAAATAGAAAATAATAAACCCCACTTATACTATTTCACGAAAATTTTGATACATATAGATTTTTTGTAGGGGTTTAGCAATGCTAAACCCCTACCCACGTATTTGTCTCATTATTAAAGTGAAACGGTATTATCTGGAGTTATGTTGATGATTCCCATCAAGAGAGAAGAGGAAAAAGAGATTTTTACCTTTTCCCTTCTTGATATGGATAGAAATGTTAAGAAAGGCGTTTAGCTTCCACTGTTACTGGTAAACGACTTTTATCGGGAAATTCACTAAATTCTAATTCCCAACCATTAGTTAAAGTGAGAACTTTACCTGCTGCACTATCTGTTTCTTTAACTACTTCTTCTTCTAAGTCTTTTTTAGCGACATAGACAACCAAAGTACCAGCATCATTCATTCGGAGCATTACTTTCATGTTTTTCCTCAGCAGATTCTAGTTCTCTTTTTCGACAACCGATGATGTACCCTGTTTCCAAAAAATGGACAGCATAGATATAATAAGCTTGCAAAAATGTGCCAATGCTGGAGACATAACCAACATCACCAATGTTTGCTAAAACTTCCCCAATCTCTCTACCTGGAAAAGTTCCATCGTTTTTGATTAGTTTCTTAACTCGAACTTTTTGACCAATTTCAAAAATGGGTTGCGAGTCCAGTTCTATTTCATCACGTTGCATGGGAATACCTTTTTTCGCTGACTAAATTTAATAATTCTTCTGTAGTGAGACTGCGTTTTTTGAGGATTGATTGCTGACGGACTACATCTAAAATAGCTTGGGTTTCTTGAGAATCGAGAAAGATTCCATGCTGTTCTAATAGATTAGATAAAGAATGCCGACCAGAATGTTTACCTATGACTAAACGCCGTTCCCAACCCACATCTTCAGGAGCATAAGGTTCATAAGTAACGGGGTTTTGCAGAACACCATGAGCATGAATACCAGACTCATGAGCAAAGGTATTTTCACCCACAATTGCTTTCCAAGGTTGAACATTAGCACCGGAAGCTTTAGCGACTAGTTGAGATAGTTTTAACAAGTGTTGAGTTTGGATTCCTAAATCAACACCGTAAATACATTTTAGAGCCATGATTACTTCTTCTAAAGCTGCATTTCCGGCTCTTTCTCCTAGTCCATTAACGGTAGTATTTACAGATACAGCACCAGCTTTGATTCCGGCTAAGGCGTTAGCAGTTGCTAGTCCAAAATCATTATGAGTGTGAATCTCAATAGGAATTGATAGAGTTGATACTAAATGCTTAACTTTAAGGTGAGTTCGGAAGGGATCAAGTACCCCAACTGTATCACAAAACCGAAACCGAGATGCCCCCCATTCTTGCGATAACATGGCAACATCTTGGAGAAAATTTTCGTCGGCTCTAGAAGAATCTTCGCCACCAACTGATACCCAAAGACCTTGATCTAAAGCGAAACTAATACAGTCTTTTAGTCTTTGTAAACTAACTCGCCATTGTCCATGAAATTTAGCGGCAATTTGCACTCCAGACACAGGAATAGCAATATGTACTCGTTCTAGTCCACAGGCTATAGAAGCTTTAATATCTGATAATACAGCGCGATTCCAACCTAATAATTTAGCGCTTAAATCTAAGTTACGAATGGCAACAATAGAACGAATTTCTTCTTCTCCCATTGCCGGAATACCTACTTCTAATTCATGAACACCAATGGCATCTAGGAATTGAGCGATCGCTACTTTTTCTTCTAAGTTAAAAGCAACACCTGCTGCCTGTTCCCCATCACGTAATGTCGTATCATTAATCATGATTTGATACATTTTCAACATCCCTCTAGCGGAGTTTTTTGTAATATCTTTGTTCGCTACAATTCTTCATGGTGGTAGATGGACAATAAATTCTGAATTGAGCGAATAAATCATGAATCATGATTTACGATCCTTAATTATTAATCAAATATTTCTGTGGCATCTGTATGACAAGAAACAAAAAATAAGTATAATTTATCCAATATTTTTTGTGGTATTATTTGTGGATTTTGTTAATAGCCAATAACCCATACAAATATTAGTAAATCCTGTAAAAAATAACATACTCATGCCAGCAATCAAACTAATAATCATAATTCTTACCTCTTCTGTTTACTGGTAATTTTTCATCTACCTCAATTCAGGATGTTCTGCAAGCCAATCAAAAATTCTGTCTAGTTG
Organism: Dolichospermum sp. UHCC 0259; assembly: GCF_009711935.1. Classification (GTDB taxonomy): domain Bacteria; phylum Cyanobacteriota; class Cyanobacteriia; order Cyanobacteriales; family Nostocaceae; genus Dolichospermum. Next base: position 35,538 of record NZ_VIKX01000328.1, read on the forward strand.
TTGTAAATCCACTAAACCATATTGCCAAAGCAGCATCGGTAATGGTCCATGATTGAACTCAGGATGTCGCGTTGCTACAGCAATATCAGCCTGGGAAAGTGCCAGTTCTTTTTGGAGAAATTGCAGTAACTTCCTATCAATACTATTAATCACCATAATTGGACATTGACAATTGAAATCAACATAAGGTACAAGTTATTCCCATCAGCAATTACTAATTTTTTTAGTTTTAGCAAACTGGGTGAACCTTAGCTTATGTGAATTATCTTGAATATGCAAGATAGTTTGTGAGTGAATAATGACTTGAGATGAATCTGACTTGCATCTAGAATTAATCTTTGATATGCTGTTGATTAGACATTCTCAAAATCATTAATGGTAATTAGTAATACCAATCAAACAAACATAATTGTTATCAGTAATCTTTACTCCATAGCATTACACAAACAATTTTCTAACCATGTTACCAATTGATGACGGGAAGCAAAAAATTGCATCAATGTACTCCGCACAAGAATCGCTTCTTCTAGGTTATTAACTTGCACACGTAAAGACCCATCCGGGGGACAGGAACAGGAAATCATCAACTCTTGCAACCGATGATAAATACACCATCTATCACCTAAAGGAACTTGCAAAATTTGTTCACCTACAGTTAAAAAGTTACAATTTGGTGACATCAGTAATTCAAAATTTATGGAATTAACTTTCTTGATCATCTTGGTGATGATTCGTGAGAGTTTGGACTTGTTGTTCTAACTGCTCAATCCGCGAGAGTAAAGAACGAATCATACCTGCTTCTATATCGGGTAATTTGCCATGTTCTAAGGGAGAAATGCGGTTATGAGACTTGGGAGTAATAATCCGTCCAGGAATGCCCACCACAGTGGCATCTGGAGGCACATCACGCAAGACAATTGACCCTGCACCGATACGGACGCGATCGCTAATTTCAATATTTCCTAATACTTTCGCACCCGCACCGACAACAACATTACTACCCAATGTTGGATGACGTTTACCACTTTCTTTCCCAGTTCCTCCCAAGGTTACACCCTGATAAATAAGTGTATAGTCTCCCACAATAGCAGTTTCACCAATTACAACACCCATGCCATGATCAATAAATACACCCTTGCCAATTTTTGCTCCTGGGTGAATTTCAATACCTGTGAAAAACCGTCCTAAATGGGAAATAAACCGGGGAATAAAACTTACTTTGTGGATATGTAACCAATGTGCCAAACGATGTAAACAAAGAGCATGAAATCCAGGGTAACAAAATATAACCTCTAACCAATTACGTGCCGCTGGATCACGCTCAAAAATAATCCGAAAATCACTGATTAATGGTTCTAAAAAAAATCTAGAACCTTCATTTTTGCGGAGCTTTGTATTTACAGTCTCAGTCTTACTGATCCTGTTTAATGACTGGTGCATTGGTATTGTTAGGTGAAAAAATCCTGTAGTGTTTTCATGCTTATATCAGATAACTCCCCAGCAGCAGAAATTAGCAATGTAGATTAGATTTATTAAATTTATTAAGCTTGTACTCAATATGTTTAACTCCCTATTTCACAGAACTTTACATTTTCTCTTGGGGTAGGGGTACTAGCTTTTGATTACAGGGGTACTGGTATTTTTAGATCAGGGATACAGCTTTTTTGTACTCACAACAAATCTCTTAACCTGTAGGGCTTTACAGCTATTTAGGCAAGATATTTTTCCATATATTTAGTTGTACTCATTTCCTAATAAACGTTGTCTTGATGACAGTAAATATAGATTTTATGTATTACCTACTACTATTATTATTTTATTATTTTGGTAGTGAAAAAGTGGATTTCTTTATTTTGTTTTAGGATTTGTTTTCTGTATGTGGGGATACAAAATGAAAAAACAATAACTTTTAAATATAGGAAACATATTTATGGTTTTCCCCGCACACTTTGCGTAGCTTGGGTTGACTTAAGGAAACCCAACATTTATGAGTATTTGCTGTCTGTATTAGATTTTAGGTGTATTTATCAAAAAAAATAAAAGGATTGTTATTTACTTGAGATTATGATACATTCCCTCTGTGTTAATCATTGTTGTCAGTAACCCAGCCCTAAAGGGACTGGGCTTGCAAGAGTAATCAAGCAAGCCGTGCTGACCAGACCACCCTGAGTTTACCCTCATGGTAGCCGTTATTTGAGTCACGACACCCCGGAATGCGAAGCTAGTTCCCTGCTCTGTCATTTGCAATTAAACAGTTTTAAGGTCACTGAAACAGTGTTGCAAGTCTAAAAAGCTTTTATAACTGGTCTAAGCTAACATTACCCCAGAAATGGGAGGCTCTTTGGAGCAAAACATTATGCGTACAGAGTTGGAAAATTTGAATCGGTAATTGTCCCGTTGAAAGTACATTACAAGAGTACCCCGAATTTCCCAACTCCAAGGCGGTAATGAAAAAATGTTCAAAGCGGTTAAAACCGCTCTGTGCCGTTTCCCTCTCAGGGCTAAAGCCGCTGAATTTCCCACTTACTGGGTATTCTTATGACAATTCTAGTTTAATTATCACAACACTATAATTATGAAAACATTTTCCCTTCCTCAGCGATTAAGTCGCAACACCGTACTCGCTCTAGCGACCGTCACCTTAAGTCTGTCTATCGGTAGCCTTAATGCCTTTGCTCAAGAAAAACCTAGAATTTCCGTACCAGACTTCAAGAATGAAACCAGTTCCAACTGGTGGTGGTGGAACAGCAACACATCTCAACAGTTAGCAGATGCTTTGAGTAATGAATTAACATCAACAGGCAAATTCACCGTTGTTGAGCGACAAAAGCTAGGAGCAGTCCTTTCCGAACAAGAACTTGCTGAAGCTGGATTAGTTCGCAAAGAGACAGGTGCAAAAAAAGGAGAACTAACCGGTGCAAAATATATTATTCTGGGCAAAGTCACTGCTTACGAAGAAGGAGTGAATAAGGAATCCGGTGGACTAGGGGTAAGCGGGATTAATATAGGTGGTTTTAGTCTAGGTGGTAGCAACAGAAAAGAAAAGGAAAAAGCTTATGTTGCTATTGATCTGCGTGTTGTGGATTCCAGTAATGGAGAAGTAGTTTATTCCCGCACAGTTGAAGGACTGGCTACTAGTGAATCTAAGGGCAGTTCTGCTGGTATCAGTTTTTCTGGTATTAATGTTGGTGGTAACAATGAGAAGACAACCAAAGCTCCTGTCGGTAAAGCACTCCGCGCCGGGTTAGTTGAAATCACCAATTATCTAAGCTGTGTGATGGTTGATAAAGGTAGCTGTATAGCTGAGTTTGAAAAAAAAGAACAGCGTCGTCGGGATAATACTCAAAAAGTTTTAGAATTGGAATAAATAGCGGAACTGTTCATTTTTTCCTCCGAGAACGAGATGTAAAAAGAACAGAAATTTGATGCAGCGTAACCCACTGTTAATTACTGATTGTAGGTTACGCTGTCTCTAAGAGGGTGAATGAACAAGTCCCTCATGGTGTATCAAATATTTTTAGATCCCCCTAAATCCCCCTTAAAAAGGGGGACTTTGACTCTAGTTCCCCCCTTGCTAAGGGGGGTTAGGGGGGATCTGTAAGTGCCTAAAATCACAACCTAAAACTTTTCAAACATCCTCTAATTAAGAACCAAAGAAATATTTCATCTTAATCTTAATATCAGTATTAGTTTCAGATACAGCAACAGCCGAATCATTAAACTTAGGAGGTCCGGTGAAAACCTCTGGATTGTTAGAGAACCCAAAACCTTCTATGGGCGCACCAAAAGAACCAGTATCGAGATTACTATTTTCATTAGCATCGTGAATTAATGCAACAGCGTAATCACCTGTTGTTAAGTTTTTGAAAGTTAGTTTTTGAGATATTTCTGTGATCTTGATACATTGAGATTGTAAAGCATTTTTACTATCACGAGGAAATCCTTGACTTTTATCAAAAAGCGTAGCACAAATTTGTCCAGATTTGTTTTTGAGTCCCTCCACTTCAATTGTCAGACTACTCTTCAACTCTGCCTTAGCATTAGCTAAAAAGAGTAAATTTCCCAAAATAGGGAGTAGTAACATTAGCCCCAGACTCGACGTTTTCCGTAACGCAGTGTTTAACTGTTTCTTCATTAATTTACCCTCTATTAAATAAAACTAATATGTTACCCAGCCAAATTGTCAAGTTAGATTTTCTAAATTACCTAACAGACACTTTTGTAAATATAACAGAAAGTAACAAAATGTCAAAAATCAATACCTAAATCTGTATTCAGCAACTTCACCGAATCCAAATTTTGAGAACTACAAACACCCGTCACCTTAGTCACAAGGATGCTTGCATTCTATTTAACTCATGTAGTAAGTTTGTATCGCGTAGAAACAAGTCAGATGTAATAAGGTAACAGTATCCGCTTCATAATTATTATCAGGATGGATAATAATAACTTTGATCACATTTTTCCTCATGTGCTTTGTTTACTATATTTATAGTGTAGTGATAGGGGAAAGTTCATGGCTAACATAATTATCAATATCATCAAAAAATAATGATAAAAAAGTTAAATCTTTTGCAAAATATCTGCATTAATATAGATGTTTAAATTTGCCTATATTCAATATACAGCAAGCAAGACAGCGACAAAAGTATCATTAATAATCAAAAAATTAAAAAAATATAAATTGCATTTTTACTCCAAAAAAAATGATAGGTTGTATACAGAATTGAATTTCGCACGTATCTGGAGTAATCGGGTTGATTTTACTCCAGTTTTTTAACCTCAAATTTCTGTTAACAAGAGTTTCTAGGAGAATTTGCAGGAAAGTTGAGTACAGTCGAATATCAGGAAAATCCGCTAAAAATATAGCCAAAACCCTTGCAGAGATTGAGTTTGAGATGAGTACAAAGAAATCCTGAACCCCTAACTATAAATACTCGTACCCCTAACTATAAATACTTGCACCCCTACCCGAAAAAATCTTTTTTAACTTTTGTATCGTTGCAATGCAAGGATTTAAGGATTTGAGTACAAACATAATAAATCTAATAAGTTCTATCCTGGTGTAACCCAAGGGGGGCAAAAAAAAGGGCTGCTATAAATCATTTATCGCCAATCACTTAACGCTCCTTAACAAAACAAAGTTAGTAGTTAAAAGTGAGTGGAGGGATGAGATTAGCACCATATCTAAAATGATTTAGATATTGGCAGTAAGTAAAAGCATCTCCCACAGTGGCTCTCAAGTCCACCTCCAACAGCGAAATTCAATGACACTACCTGCTACAGATATTCTCACCTCTGACTTTGAGAATGCCATTATCACCCCTGCTACATCTGCTGCTTGCGGTTGCGACAGCACCACAACTCCAGAAATGGATGAAAAACTTATAGAACGCATTTCTAAACACCCTTGCTATAGTGAAGAGGCTCATCATCACTATGCACGGATGCACGTTGCCGTTGCTCCAGCTTGCAATATTCAATGTAACTATTGTAACCGCAAGTATGATTGCGCTAACGAAAGTCGTCCTGGAGTAGTGAGTGAATTACTCACACCAGAAGAAGCTGCACATAAAGTGTTAGTAATTGCCGGAAAAATTCCCCAAATGACTGTGTTGGGAGTTGCGGGTCCTGGTGATCCTTTGGCTAATCCAGAAAAAACTTTTCGGACTTTTGAATTAATTGCCGATAAAGCACCAGATATTAAATTGTGCTTATCTACTAACGGTTTGATGCTAACAGAACATATTGATCGCATCAAACAATTAAATATAGATCACGTTACTATTACCCTTAATACCATTGACCCCGAAATAGGCGCACAAATCTATTCTTGGGTTCACTATAAACGCAAACGTTACAGAGGGGTTGAAGGGGCAAAAATTCTTCTAGAAAAACAATTGGAAGGATTGCAAGCTCTCAAAGAAGCTGATATCTTATGCAAAGTTAATTCTGTGATGATTCCGGGAATTAATGATAAACATTTGGTAGAAGTTAATAAGGCAATTCGTGAAAGAGGAGCATTCTTACACAACATCATGCCGCTGATTTCTGCACCGGAACATGGTACTCATTTCGGTTTAACTGGTCAACGTGGCCCAACAGGAAAAGAACTGAAAGAAGTCCAAGACAGTTGTTCTGGTAACATGAAAATGATGCGTCACTGTCGCCAGTGTCGAGCAGATGCGGTAGGATTATTAGGAGAAGACCGTAGCCAAGAATTTACTAAAGATAAGTTCATGGAAATGGCTCCAGAATATAACTTTGAAACTCGTCAAGAAGTTCACGAAGGTATTGAGAAATTTAGAGAAGAAATTAAGGCTGCAAAAGAAAAAGCATCAACTGGCAAAAAATCTGCTGATAGTCCTAAAATCTTGATTGCAGTAGCAACAAAAGGTGGTGGATTAGTTAACCAACACTTCGGACACGCGAAGGAATTTCAAGTGTATGAAGTTGATGGTAATGAAGTTCGTTTTGTTAGTCACCGCAAGATTGATCAATATTGTCAAGGTGGTTACAGCGAAGAAGCTACCGCAGATAATATAATGAAGGCGATCGCAGATTGTAAAGCAGTCTTGGTATCGAAAATAGGCAATTGTCCCAAGGAAAAACTAGAAGCAGCAGGAATACAAACTGTTGAAGCCTACGACGTAATTGAAAAGGTTGCTTTAGAATTTTACGAGCAATATATTCAGGCTAATGGGTAATTGGTAATAGGTCATGGGTCATAGGTAATATTGTTCCAATCACCAATCACCAATCACCAATCACCAATCACCAATCACCTATTACCTATGACCTCTTCACCAATTTACACAAAGGTAAATAATCATGGCTTACGAAATTACTAGCCAGTGTATTTCTTGCAAGTTGTGTTTATCTGTTTGTCCTACCGGTGCAATTCAAGAAGTTGACGGTAATTACTGGATTGACTCTAAACTTTGCACAAATTGCGCTGGTAGTATTCACACCGTACCTCAATGTAAAGCCAGTTGTCCTACTGTTGATGGTTGCGTTAAACAACCTAGTGATTATTGGGAAAGTTGGTTTGCTAATTACCACCGTGTTTTAGCAAAGTTAACCAATAAACAAGACTACTGGGAAAATTGGTATAAGTCTTATTCTCAGAAGTTTTCCGAACAGTTGCAAAAGCAGCAAGGAGAAGCAGTTAGATAGGGGACTGGGGATTGGGGACTGGGGACTGGGTAATAGTTTTTCCCAATTACCAATTACCAATCACCAATTCCCGCTGATTACTCATAATCTTTATATGGAAATTATGCAAAATAATTGTATCTATCTTGATAATAATGCCACCACTAAAATAGATCCTCAAGTTGTTGAGGCGATGATGCCTTATTTGACGGACTATTATGCTAATCCTTCTAGTATGCACACTTTTGGTGGACAACTTGGCAAGGCTGTAAAGAAAGCTAGAGAACAAGTTGCTGCTTTGCTGGGAGCAGAAGAATCAGAAATTGTTTTTACCAGTTGCGGAACTGAGGGTGATAATGCGGCTATTCATGCGGCGTTATTAGCTCAACCTGAAAAACGTCACATCATCACTTCCCAAGTAGAACATCCGGCAGTTTTAAATGTCTGCAAACAATTAGAATCTAAAGGTTATCAAGTTACTTATTTGTCAGTAAATGCTAAAGGACAAATAGATTTGAGTGAGTTAGAAGCTGCTCTAACTGGTAATACTGCTTTGGTAACAATGATGTATGCCAATAATGAAACCGGCACGATATTTCCAATTGAAGAAATTGGTGCTATGGTTAAGGAATACGGCGCTCTCTTCCACGTTGATGCAGTGCAAGCGGTAGGTAAAGTACCCTTGAATATGAAGACCAGCACCATAGATATGTTAACTATATCTGGTCACAAAATTCATGCTCCTAAAGGTATTGGTGCTTTGTATGTAAGACGTGGGGTTCGTTTCCGTCCTCTATTAGTTGGTGGACACCAAGAAAGAGGACGTAGAGCAGGTACAGAGAACGTTCCGGGAATTATTGCTCTTGGCAAAGCAGCGGAATTGGAACTGTTACATTTAGAGGAAGTAACTCAGAGATTAACAAAGTTGCGCGATCGCTTGGAACAGTCTCTTTTATCCAAAATTCCTGATTGTGAAGTAAATGGTGATGCCAAAAATAGATTACCAAATACTACAAATATCGGTTTCAAATATATTGAAGGTGAAGCCATTTTGCTTTCTTTAAATAAGTACGGTATTTGCGCTTCCTCTGGTTCTGCTTGTACTTCTGGTTCTCTAGAACCTTCTCATGTTTTACGAGCTATGGGTTTGCCCTATACTACTTTACATGGTTCGATTCGCTTCAGTCTTTCTCGCTACACAACTGAGGCAGAAATTGATCAAGTAATTGCCGTAATGCCGGAAATTGTTGACCGTCTTCGAGCTTTATCTCCCTTCAAAAATGATAATGCTGATTGGTTACAACAACAAGCACAGACTTTAGTAAATAAGTAATTGGTAATAGGAGCAAGCTTAATTCCTAAATCCTGAATATTGTAAGGGTTTAGCATTGCTAAACCCCTACCCAATGTACTTAATTCTCAATTCTTATCATCCAAAATCTAAAATCCAAAATCCAAAATTAACTATGTGGGACTACACTGATAAAGTATTAGAGTTATTTTACGATCCTAAAAACCAAGGGGCAATTGAAGAAACTGGCGAAGCTGGTGTTAAACTGGCAACTGGTGAAGTAGGAAGTATTGCTTGTGGTGATGCTTTAAGATTACATTTGAAAGTTGAAGAAGCAACAGATAAAATTCTTGATGCTCGGTTTCAAACTTTTGGTTGTACAAGTGCGATCGCATCTTCGAGCGCTTTAACTGAAATGGTCAAGGGTTTGACTTTAGATGAAGCTTTAGGAGTAACAAATAAGGAAATCGCTGATTATTTAGGTGGTTTACCTGAAGCGAAAATGCACTGTTCTGTTATGGGTCAAGAGGCTTTAGAAGCTGCGATTTATAATTATCGTGGCATTCCTCTAGAGGCACATGACGATGAAGAAGGTGTCCTCATCTGTAGCTGTTTCGGAATAACTGATGCTAAGATAAAAAAAGCAGTTGCACAAAACAATCTCTTCAGTGCAGAGCAAGTAACAAATTATGTAAAAGCTGGTGGCGGATGCGGTTCTTGTTTAACGAAGATTGATGATATAATAAGAGAAGTAAAGCAGGAAGCCGCCAACAAAAATCTCTACAGCTACAAGGCGAAAGCTAAAACAGAAATTCCCAGTTCAGAGCCACAAAGACCATTAACTACAGTTCAAAAAATTGCTCTGGTTCAAAAAGTATTAGATGAAGAAGTCCGACCCGTTTTAATCGCCGATGGGGGAGATGTGGAACTTTATGATGTAGAAGGCGATAAAATTAAAGTAATTCTTAAAGGTGCTTGCGGTTCATGTTCTAGCAGCACAGCCACTTTAAAGATTGCGATTGAAGCGAGATTACGCGATCGCATCAGCAAAGAAATTATTGTCGAAGCAGTTTAGAAATTAGTCATTAGTCATTAGTCAGTGGTCATTAGCAAAAAACAACTGATAACTGACAACTAACAAACAACAATCCTTACAACCCAATAAACACTATGTACACCACCAAATTTTCTGTAGAGCGATCGCCTCCATAGATAGCGACGTTCTACAAATGCTCACCGCCGTAGAACTTTGGCCGTGAGAACCAACAGACAAAACCACCAATCAACTAATTCTAGGAAACACGAACAATGACTGAAGAAAAAATTAGACAGATAGCTTTCTACGGCAAGGGCGGTATCGGTAAATCTACCACTTCTCAAAATACTTTAGCCGCTATGGCTGAAATGGGTCAACGCATCATGATCGTAGGTTGCGACCCTAAAGCTGACTCTACCCGTTTGATGCTTCACTCCAAGGCTCAAACAACCGTTCTTCACTTGGCTGCTGAAAGAGGATCTGTTGAAGATCTAGAACTTCATGAAGTAATGCTCAAAGGTTTCCGCGACGTTAAATGCGTGGAATCCGGTGGTCCAGAACCCGGTGTAGGTTGCGCCGGTCGTGGTATTATCACCGCTATTAACTTCCTAGAAGAAAACGGCGCTTACACAGATTTAGATTTCGTATCTTACGACGTATTGGGTGACGTTGTATGCGGTGGATTTGCTATGCCTATCCGTGAAGATTAAGCTGTTTTGTCTAGGGTTTTTGTTAATGCAATTGGTTGGGAATTTTGATTTTTTTATGCCCTATTTTTGCCCTGGGAAATTTTAGAGAAATGGGGTTTTTGTTGGGGTTTATTATTTCGTTTACCCTATTTTGTCCCTAGTGTCAAGAGGTATACATGATTTTTGATAAATGGGTTACTTTTTTGGTGATTTATAATTAATTTTGTAGTTATGTACTTTTAGTTTAAAGAAATGAAGATTATTTCTAGGATGACTCAAAGTTTCGTATTCATCCCTGGTGTAATATGCTTATGCTCTATACTAGTAAGTTGTGTTAATACTCCAACATCTGAAGTTTTTCAAGAAAATTCAATTCTTGAAAATTCTGAACCAGAAAAATTAACAAAAGAATATCGGAATCCTTCAATGACATACGAACAGACATCTGTGAAGCTAATTCCATACAGCAGAGAAATATCTCATCCACGATCTAAAATATCAAAGCACCAATTAGAGATAGAAGCAGCTAATAGAAAAAGATTTCGCGATGTATTTAAATCGAGTGAAATATTATTAACTTATACCTGCGTATATAATAGACGTGGCTTACGCAGTTCTTCATCTTTAGAATCTGTAGTTCCTAATAGATTATACTCTTTGATAAATAGTGAATTTGATAGACGAACTTGGAGTAATTTAAACTTACATCTTTGCAATCATGAGAGAACAACAAGTTTGAGAAGTGTAGATGTTTCTGTAAGTATTGTCAAACAATAAATTTATATGTTCATAAATGTTTTAGTCATTTGATAACATAGATAATACACACTTCCCAGTAATACAATGAAACCAAATCATAAATATTCAATACTGCCTTTTAATCAATGTGCGCTTTGTGGAATAAACAGCGACCTTAAACTGAGTCATATAATTCCAAGTTATTTTGGAAAATCTATAAAAGGAAAATGTCAAACTATAGTTGATGCTCTCAATCCTGAAAAAACTCCTAAACCTCAAGACATCACTAAAGTCTACCTATTATGTGGTGAATGCGAAGGAAAAATAAACAAATGGGAAACATTATTCCGAAATCGTATTATGCCGAAAAACAAATCAATTCTTGCGCCTGTTATTTATGGTGAATGGATGCTGAGATTTGCAGTATCAATTTCTTGGAGAGTATTAACTTATCTTAAATACTCTAAATTACATTTAACAGATCATATTAGTAACAAAGAGTTTGAAAAATTTGTTCCAGCAATTGAATCAGATTCACACAAAGAAGCAGAAAAAGCACTAAATGTATGGAAAGATTTTTTGATGGGAAATAGAAATGACGTTGGAATATTTAAACAACACATTATCGTATTAAATGGGGAAAATTTTCCTCATGAGTATTCTAATGCAGTTGGATTCACTATCTTTCAAAAAAATGGCATTTTAACTACCCATGCTCTAATGAAGCATTTCATTATTCTTGGATTCATTCAAGAATCATCAAGTTTAGAATGGGAGGGGACAGAGATTGATCCAATTAGAGGAGAGCTTGGCAAACAACAAAAAATACCAGAACTATATTTTAATTGGCTTGCAGATATGTTTCAAGAGATAGAAAACTCTAGTCTTACGGAATGGCAGAGCAGAAAAAACCAAAAGGACATGATTAGAGCTTTTAAAAGCGGAAACGGATTTTACAGATAAAGTTTCGCAAATATTTAGATATGTAGCACATTTTCGTGAAGTAAGAGCGATCACATTTCTGGTGTTGTGGGTTATGAGAGCGATCGCATTTCTGGTGTTTTTGGGTTGTGGAGTGCGATCGCATTTCCGGTGTTGTGGGTTGGGATAGCGATCGCATTTCTGGTGTTTTTGGTTATGAGAGCGATCGCATTTCCGATGTTGTGGGTTGTAAGAGCGATCGCATTTCCGATGTTATGGGTTTTGAGAGCGATCACATTTCTGGTGTTTTTGGTTATGAGAGCGATCGCATTTCTGATGTTGTAGGTTATGGGTGCGATCGCATTTCTGATGTTGTGGGTTATGGGTGCGATCGCATTTCTGATGTCGTGGTTTGTTGATCGCACTATTCACCAACTAATCTAAGTGCTGACTCCAGAACTTGCGTACTAACTCTAAACCCAACCTGAGTCAGTTGTTCAAAAATTGGTCTAGCAGCTTTTAGCTTACCCTCTTGTTTAGCAAGCAGAATCACACCTAAAGTTCCCCGCACAGGAATCCCCAAAGCAACTGCCGCAATTTTTGCCGCACGATCATCTAAAATTGCTTCATAGCCAGGATTTTTATAGATATAGCTGAGAACGTGACTCTCCCCCAAACCAAGATCCCATGCAGCAATCACGGGATCAACTTGTTCCACATCTCGAATATAGGTAGCTCCTTCATTAATTGTCCAGAGTTTTGCTGGATCATTATCTGGTGCAACGCTTATTTCTTTCACAACACCACTAGGAATAAAAAATTCACCGCATAGTTCAGAAAGCAGATGAACCTGATTAATTTTAGTCAACACAATTAATGGTGAACTATTCACAACCCATCGTCTAGTCACGTGCTAACTCCTCAGCTAATTCTTCAGGAGTTACTTGAAAAGGTGAAACATGATAACGATTGAGAGCTTCTAAAAATTCGTGACGGCTAACTCCTGCGATTTCAGAACCCTTAGATTGGGAAACTATACCAACTTCATACCATTTGACAGCAGCAGCTAAACGCATTTCTTTCACAAAAGTTTCTGGGTTACTGCGAAGTGCGGAAAAAACATCATTAGGAAGTTCAACGTTAATGTTTATGGTCATAGCATTAATTATGTTGATTGATTTTTATCAGTTTAACATTAATTGAATGATTGGTGGAAAAAATAATGAAAACTTTAAACCTTGAGCAAACCATTAATGCTTGCTCATTCGTTACTTATCCCCCATTTTAAAATATTACTCTTTGCGCCTCTGCGTCTGGAGCGTGAGGCTAACTCTTATATTAACTCAATTTTCATCAAACTGTGTCCCATCTGCAACCTCAATCGTTCATTCTCAATTCTTAACCGATCATTTTCCCTTTCCAGGTGAATAACCATCTCTTGTAACTCTTCCGCCTTTGACTTCTTCTTAATAGCTTCTTCAATAGCCACATTGCGATTTTCTAAACTAAACCACTTCTGATAAATTGAAGTGTGCATATTCACAGAATGACCCAAATTATCAGCCGCAGCTTTAATAGGAATCCCCATCAAATGCGCTCTAATTGCCCAAGCATGACGTAAATCATAGGGTTGAAAAGGAATCTCTACAAATCTGAACCATCTATCTGTACCATGTCGCACTGCATTAATTTGTTTACTGGTAATTTTATCGGCAATCTTTGCTTTTAATAACTCAATTGCTTCCTGATCATTCTTTAAATTAAAACTCTCAATCCAACGCGGATATAATGGTAATACTTCCCTATCTCCAGTTTTACATTCTTCATTTACTCGCCATGTATTCATAGTATTATCTGATGATAACCACCAATCTAAATCAGGTTTAACAAAAATTTCTAATGGTCTTAATCCATAAGTTGCCAACATTCCATATACCCATCTCCATAATTTCCAATTGTTCCGATCATCCCTATTTATTAACTTAGTGGGACGGTTTAAAGCATAGTTTTGAAACCTTAAATATTCTTTCTCAATTTCTAAGTCTGTCGGTATATCTCGCTTTCTTTTAGCAGTAGGTTGAATTTTAAAGTTATTTAACTCAGGTACTTCTAAACCAGAACATTTACATAACACCCGAATTACCTTAATTAACTCATTTTTCACACTATCCGAAGAACTACAAGATTGCACAGCTTCAATAAAATTAGCATTTATCGCTAGTTTATCCTTCGGTAAATGCTTTTGGGCAATATATAGATAACTATTAAAAGTATTTTCACTTTTGAGAGTCCGTTTTCTAGTTTGAAAATAATTTTGCTCAAAATTTATAATTAAGTCACTAATATTTTGTAAATTAGCTTTAATTCTTGTTTTCCCTAAATATTTATCAGTCCAATAAAATTGTTTTCTAGCAATTAATTTTCCTAATTCATTAGCTTCTTCTTCCGCCGTATTTAAACCATCAAAACTAAATGGTATTCCCAAAGAAATATCATATTGCTTTGTGCCGCTACCGTTTTTATCAAAATCACCTGGTTTAATAGGTAGGGTAGTTCTCAACTGTAATGAATTGCCGGATTTTCTGACAGAAACACTCACCCTTGCGGCTCTTAGTCTAGCATTAATTGCTTTTAATTCTGTTGTCAGTTTTGCCGTTAAGTGGTTTTCTTGATTTTCTACTGCTTGCATTCTGCCTAAATATCCCCCGTCGGTAATAGCTGTTGGTTGAAAATCGGCAAATGCTTCCTGTGTTCTGTCCATACCCTAGATTTACCCTAATAAAAAAACTGTCTATTCAAAACAATGATTACTACAAACATAGTTAAAAATGAACAGTTTCCGGCTTTTAATCTTATATTATTGCTCTTCGCCGTGAAGGTAAAGCACAAGAAATCTACATCGTTACCTCTGGTGAAATGATGGCGATGTATGCTGCAAACAACATCGCTCGTGGTGTACTTAAATATGCTCACTCCGGTGGAGTTCGTTTAGGTGGTTTGATCTGTAACAGCCGTAACACAGACCGAGAAATCGAATTAATCGAAACCTTGGCTGCACGTTTGAACACTCAAATGATTCACTACGTTCCCCGCGACAACATAGTTCAACACGCTGAATTACGTCGTATGACAGTGAACGAGTATGCACCTGATAGCAAACAAGCTAACGAATACCGCGCACTGGCTAAGAAGATCATCAACAACACCAACCTCACCATTCCTACACCTATCGAAATGGAAGAGTTGGAAGAATTGTTGATTGAGTTCGGTATTCTCGAAAGCGAAGAAAACGCTGCAAAAATGCTGGCTAAATAGGCATAATTCGCTACGAAGAAAGAATTTTCTAGCACCAGGAAAAAGGCAGAGAGCAGCACATCAAAAGCTCTCACCTTTGACCAAAACTTTCCTTCCCCCCCTTCAGGGGACATTAAGTCCCCGTTTCCAAAAATTCATCACTAATTCCGTTCCTTTAGGAGCAAGAGAGACTAACAATGACTCCTCCAGACGACAAAAAGATTGTTGAACAAAGAAAAGAACTAGTTAAAGAAGTTCTTAAAGCTTACCCCGAAAAAGCTGCTAAGAAGCGTGAGAAGCATTTAAACGTATTTGAAGAAGGTAAAGCTGACTGTGGTGTTAAATCTAACATCAAATCCTTACCCGGTGTAATGACTGCTCGTGGTTGTGCTTACGCAGGTTCTAAAGGTGTGGTTTGGGGTCCTATTAAGGACATGATCCACATCAGTCACGGTCCTGTTGGTTGCGGTTACTGGTCTTGGTCTGGTCGTCGTAATTACTACTTAGGTACAACAGGTATTGATACCTTCGGTACTATGCACTTCACCTCCGACTTCCAAGAACGCGACATCGTGTTTGGTGGTGACAAGAAACTGACTAAATTAATTGAAGAATTAGATGTATTATTCCCCTTAAATCGTGGGGTTTCTATTCAATCTGAATGTCCTATCGGTTTGATTGGGGATGACATCGAAGCAGTAGCTAGAAAGACATCCAAAACCATCGGTAAGCCAGTTATTCCCGTCCGTTGCGAAGGTTTCCGTGGTGTGTCTCAGTCTTTAGGACACCACATCGCTAACGACATGATTCGTGACTGGGTATTCCCCAAAGCAGATCAAGGTAAGAAAGACGGTACATTGAAGTTTGAAGGCACTCCTTATGACGTAGCCATTATTGGTGACTACAACATCGGTGGTGATGCTTGGGCGAGCCGTATCCTTTTAGAAGAAATCGGTTTGCGCGTTGTTGCTCAATGGTCTGGTGACGGTACAATCAACGAAATGTTGATGACCCCCAACGTGAAGATGAACCTCATCCACTGTTACCGCTCGATGAACTACATCAGCCGTCACATGGAAGAAGCTTATGGTATACCTTGGACAAACTATGATTTAATTAAGCCATAAACCACGATTTAGTCCAGCTATAACTTTGCTCAAATTAAACATTGTTTTAGATGAACGGAAAATCGTTCAAATTTTAAGCCAAATTTAAGACACGATGGAAATCTCTGATCAGGGCATTTTTGACGGTTATGAACCGCCTGCATCTACCGATGGATCTTATAGAGGGAACATTAAGCAGATGAAGGCTACTCAACAACACCTTGAGAAAAAGTTTGAGCAGGAATTAGCCAAGGTCAAGGCTAGATTAAAGGACGGCAAAGTCAAAGTTGGATTAGTTCTTGGCAAGGACACTATTCAGCTACAGGCATCTTTACCTATCAAGCCCAGTGATAGAGACACTAATGGCACTGGATACAAGCAGTACAAAATTTCCTTGAGCATTCCCGCTAATTTGGATGGTTTACGGACTGCTGAAGAGGAAGCACAGGAATTGGGACGGCTAATTGCTAGAAAAACCTTTGAGTGGACTGATAAATATTTAGGGAAATTATCCAGGTCTGAAAATTTACAAACTGTTGGTGAAACTCTCAATGATTTTGAAACTCAATATTTTAAAACTCACAAGTTGACAGAAAAAAGTAAACACACATTTTTTTACTATCTGGATTATCTAAAACGCTACGTAGGTTTAGATACGTCAATTGATCAAGCATCTATAGATTTAGTAATTGCAAATTTGCAAAATGAATATGCCAAGCAGAATGCCGTTAAAACTTTGAAGGTTCTCAAAAATACTCTTAACTTAACTACTTTCACTTTAGATAATATCAAAATCAAAAAACCACAAACTCAAGCTAGGGATATTCCAAATGATGAGGATGTGGTTTTGTATTATCAAAATTTCTTTAATTATTCTCAGTCTAGAAAACCATCTATTAAAAAAAGTTGTTTAGATAGCTGGAAGATGTGGCAATGGGTTTATGGAATGCTTGCTACCTATGGTTTACGTCCCAGAGAATTATTTGTTAATCCTGCTATTGATTGGTGGTTAAGTTCTGAAAATACAGATAACACTTGGAAGGTTCACCCAGACACTAAGACAGGATACCGAGAAGCTTTACCTTTACATCCTGATTGGATTGAATTGTTTGATTTAAAGAATCCTGAGTTTTTGGAACTGTTGAAAAACCAAACTGATAACAAAGTCAGTTTCTCTGATATCAATACGATTAGAGTTAATTGCTCATCATGGTTTAAAAGGGTAAATGTTCCCTTTACTCCCTACGATTTACGCCATGCTTGGGCAATTCGAGCGCATATTATGGGTGTGCCAATTAAAGCTGCTGCTGATAATTTGGGTCATTCTGTGGAAATTCACACTGAGATTTATCAAAAGTGGTTTAGCTTGGAAAACAGGAAAAAGGTGATTAAATTGGCTGTTAATAGAAATGATGATGTTGAGGCTTTGAGGGAAGAGAACGCCCGGTTAAGGGCTGAAATTGAGTTCTATAAGTTGACTTTGGCACGACGGCAAGTTTCTGAATTACTGGGTTAGTAAAACTTCTGGTTCTACCGCTCCCCTTGTGATTAAATATCCCTTTTATATGTCTATAATCATTGATGTATATAGGTTTTATCTAAATTAATAGTGATAGCAAAGCGCGACCTAGTAATCGCCTATTTTTGAATCTTTACCTTTATATAAGGAATGAATTGATGAATTTGATTTAAGACATCCTAAGTATTTGGAAATGTTGGTAATAGCTATTAGTAAAAAAGACCCGAATAATCATGCAGAAATCACGGCTTTAATCCAAAGGGTGAGTTGGTAGTTTAGGAAAATCGGTTTGGATTTTAAACCCTATGATTTACGTCATGTTTGGGCAATTCGAGCGCATATTTTGGGAGTTCCTATTAAGGCTGCGGCGGATAATTTAGGTCATAGTGTGCAGATTCATACGAAAACTTATCAACGTTGGTTTTCTTTGGATATGCGGAAGTTGGCAATTAATCAGGCTTTAAGTAAACGGAATGAGGTGGAGTTGATTAAGGATGAAAATACGGGGTTGAAAATGGAGAATGAACGGTTGAAGATTGAGGTGGAGAAGTTGAGGATGGAAATGGTTTATAAACGCAGTTAAGTTTGGTTAATCAAGAATATGATTTTTGTGTGATGTGGTATAATTAGGTTGTCAACAATAATCAAAATCTTTATGCAAGCTACTGATATTGGGACACTTATTATTAAATCATCAGACACTTTAGGGGGTCGTCCTCGCATTGCTGGTACTAGGGTTTCTGTGCAACGAATTACAGCTTGGTACAAAATGAGATTGAATGCGGAAGAAATCACTGAACGCATGGGGAATGTAACTCTTGTTCAAGTGTATGCTGCATTAACGTATTATCATGCTAATCGAGAAGAAATTGAGGGTTATATTGCTGCTGAAAAAGCTGATTATAAAAACAGTTATTTTAGATGATTACAATTGTTTGGTGATATGATATAATTATTATTTCTTGAATAACTATCAAACTCTTGATACAGTCTCCTGATATTGTGACAATAATTACGAGGAAATAGTCATGATAAATTCATTAAAAAAACAATCATCCGAAGATTTGAATTTAACTGAATTGATTGTAAACTTATTAAATAAATTGCCTATTGAAAAGCAAGAAGAAATTTTTTCTTTTACTCAATTTATATCTGAAAAATATCATACAGAACTTGAAAATCAAGTTTCTTTTTATGATGTAGCTAAAGACTTTATTGGTGCTGTAGATAGCGGATTAGGTGATCTCTCGACTAATAAACAATATTTGCATGAGTCCGTACATGAAAAATAAAATTATTATTGATACGAGTCCATTAGTTGCTCTATTAGATAAAAGTGATAGTTATCATCAATGGGTGACAGAAAAAGTAAAAACATTACCGCCACCTTTTCTAACTTGTGATGCAGTGATTACTGAGTCTTGCTTTTTATTAGAAAGAGCATATAACGGTCAGAACATTCTGTTTTCTCTTTTAGAAAGTGGTCATTTACAACTAGCTTTTGATTTAAAAAATGAATTAAGTCAAATTAAAGGATTAATGAATCGTTATCAGTCTGTACCTATGTCTTTAGCGGATGCTTGTTTAGTAAGAATGTGTGAATTATATGATTCTAGTGAAATATTCACTTTGGATAGTGATTTTCTAATCTATAGGAAACATAAGAATCAACCTATTTCTGTGATTATTCCTGATTCTTTATTTTCTTAAAAAAATTGGAGGTAATGTTATGGAAAGTATGAAGATTAAAACGCACATTGGTAATGATAAAATTCTAAAAATTCAGATTCCTGACGAATTTGCCAATGAAGAATTAGAAATAGTAATTGTATTTCAACGTATTGCAGAAAAATCATTACAATCTGCAAGTAAAACACCAGAAGAATTAGGATATTCTCGTAGATTTTTGGAAGAAGTGATAGGTAGTTGGGAAGGTGAACCGCTTGGATTAAAGATTAATGATTAAAATCCTAATGTAATTTGATGATATTATGAATACAGTTGTTTAAGGTACTTTAAAATTGGTGATTTTATGAATTTAAACAATAGTTTTCAAGATAAACTACAAACATATCAAGATATTTTAAAAAGTGATAAAGATTCAGGTAATCTTTATCAAGAGGCTAATGCCTATACAAATCTTGGTTCGACTTATATGTCTATGGAAGAATATGCTGAATCCCTCAAATTGTTCAACCAAGCATTAACTATTTTCCAGGAGACAGGGAATCTAAGGGAACAGGTATGGGTACTTAATAACATTGGTACACTCTATTTTACGATTACTCAGTATAATGAGGCTATTGATGCTTATCAAAGAGCAATTCTGGCTTCTAAACTAGCAGGAGTTCTTGTTAGAGAAGGTTGGGTTTGGCGCAATCTGGGAGGCACTTATCGTGCTATGTCCCAATATGATAAGGCAATTGAAGCCTTTCTGGAAGCAATTAAAGTTTTTCAAGCAACTGGCAGTACGGAAGATCAACTAGAAACTGCTCATCTTTTACAAGAAGTTCAGCAAGAGTTTAGCTGATTGACTCCTACTTCCTAAAGCTCTTTCTTTATTTGTGCGATCGCACTCTTCCAAATCCCAAAAAGCGATCGCACAATCATGAAACTTGTGGAAAAATAGAAATATGAAATTCTCTATACTATGACAATTATGAACGCCATAGAACTATTTCCTACCCTGCGAAATCTAAATCGTGCCGACAAACTAAAAGTAATGCAGTTTCTAGTTTCCGAATTATCTAGGGATGAAGAACCATCATTAGAACAGGGATCAACCTATTCTAGGTTATCACCGCTTAATTCCCATGCAGCCGCACATCAACTTGTTCAACTACTAGAAGCGGACGATCAAAAGTATAATGGCTAAACCTCAAAAATTTTCCTTTGCAGAGGAATATAATACCTTTGGTGTTCCTGATATCCCTCACACAGAAGTAGAATATGAATACTTGGTTAATATACTTGATTCTCTTATTGATCAAATTGGTGAAGATGAAACCCATCCTCTCGCATCTCTTATGGAAGTTATTGGTGCATTAATTGAAAACTACGAAAATGAACATATTCCTGAATTATTGTGATCTATAAAAATATGCTAGAAAAACTAATACTTCATAATTTAAAAAGCCATAAATCTACAGAACTCAATTTCGATAATTCCCGATTACATGGAATTGTAGGAAAAAACAGTGCTGGTAAAACAACGATTTTACAAGCTTTGTATAGTTTAAGTATGCTTACTCATTCATCATCTACACAAATATTTAAAAATGAAAATTCACCTCAATTTATTACAACAATGGGTGAAAAAAAGATGTCTATAACTGCGAGTGGTTATTGGCAAGATAATACTAAGAAAAAGTGGAAATTTTTCTACAGTATTGAAGAAGAGAAAACTTATAATTACAATTCCAGCATAATATTAAGTATAGATGGAAATCAATATAATTGGGATCAAGATCCACGTTTTAGAGATATATCCAAGATTCCTCAATCTTTAAAAAATACTATCTATTTAAAAT
Organism: Dolichospermum sp. UHCC 0259; assembly: GCF_009711935.1. Taxonomy (GTDB): domain Bacteria; phylum Cyanobacteriota; class Cyanobacteriia; order Cyanobacteriales; family Nostocaceae; genus Dolichospermum. The sequence goes on from NZ_VIKX01000328.1 coordinate 56,817, forward strand.
TAATTGCCAGTAACCTTGCCAAAGCAGCTTACAGTGAAGAAATTACACCGAGAGTTGAGTTTGATGGTTCATTATTAGCACCAACCTTAGATTTTCTGCGTGATGAAGCTCCAGATAAATTTCAATTAATAGAAGAAAAGCTGAGTCGAATTGTTCCAAATGTCCGCAAAGTTGGCATCAAGCGAGCAAAAGTTCCAGTCATTCGCAAACGTTTAATCGAAGTAGATGGTAAATCTATTTCCTATGAAGAAACTCAGGAAATGACAGGTCAAGAAATTGTGCTAGATATGAATACAGGTGAACGTATTCCAGCCCATGCAATTAGCGAAGGAACGATGTTAACTTTAGGATTATTAACTGTACTAATGAATCCTAATCAACCTAATTTAGTTTTATTAGATGATGTAGAACAGGGACTTCATCCTAAAGCACAACGTGAGTTAATGACTGTTTTTAAAGAAATAATTGCTGAAAATCCCAACCTGCAAATTATTTTCACTACTCATTCTCCTTATATTATTGATGCACTTGCTCCTTCTCAAGTCCACATATTAAATAACAGTAAATCAGGTTTTACAATTGCTAAACGCTTAGATGAACATCCTGATGTAGAATGGGCAAAGGAAACATTAACAACTGGTGAATTTTGGGATGCTGAAGGTGAAGATTGGGTGGTAGAAGGAGAAGTCAGTGATTGAGTTTATTGTTATAGTTGAAAGTGGTGCAGATGCCAGAACAGCGACTAAATTAGCCGAGCGAGTTTTAAAAGAAAAATTCGATTGGTTAGATGATGATATTCTGCAACATTGTTTTCAGTGGACGGGTTTAGAGGAAGGGACAAAATTTTCTTGCTGGAGAGACATTAAAAAAATTATTGATGATGCAAAAAAACAACTAAAATATAATGAACCCAGATATTTAGGTCATTATAGTAAGGGTGTATCTTTAGAAGCTGATGGTGCAGCATCTATTAAAGTTCTTAATTTAGTGCGTTTTCTGCAAAGAAGACGACATATTAAAGCTGTTATATTTATCCGTGATTTAGATAATCAACCGGAACGTAAAGAAGGAATTGAACAAGCACGTTTAGAACATATTAATAAAACGCCAAAATTAGAAATTATAATTGGTGCTGCTGATCCAAAACGTGAAGCATGGGTTTTAAATGGGTTTATTCCATCTAATCAACAAGAGGAACAAATACTAGAAGAAATCAAAAATAAATTGAGTTTTGATCCTTGCATAGAGTCTCACCGATTACGTGCTACTTCAGAGAAAGAACCTGAACGAATGAGAAATGTAAAAGTAGTAGTTGAACAGCTAACAGGAAACGATATGGAACGGGAAAAGCAGTGTTGGGAAGATACAAATTTAAAACATCTACGAGAAAGAGGAGTTGATACGGGTTTGACAGATTATATTCAAGAAGTTGAGGAACGATTAGCTGCAATTATTTTGTCTGAATAAACTGAGTAAAAGCTATTATAAAATGATATAATATATCAAAATCCTCAAATATCTATGAAATAATAGGTTACTAATTTTTAATTGGTATTAACCTTTATTTGCAGCCCAAAGAATAGCAGTATCTTGATACTCTTTAAACATTGAATCTGCCGTCACCAGAATCATACTTTCCATCTGTGCTTGTGCAATGAGCATTCTGTCAAAAAAATCTCGATGATGCAAAGGTAAAGCTACCGTTCTGAGTGCATGAGAAGTTGTAATTTCCAAAGATTTAGCCCCCAATTTTATCATGCGGCTAGAAACGTAACTATCCAGTGGTTCTGGTAATGGTAACTTACCAATTGCAACTTTTATCCCCATTTCCCACACACTAGCCACAGAAAGCCATAGTTCATTGCTTTCATCAACAATATGTGAAATAACCTGTTCATTTAAACGCTCAGGTTCAGCAAACCACCATAAAAAACACTGTGTATCTAGTAAGAGTTTCACTCCTCATTTCCCTCAAACGCTGCCAAAATATCATCTGGTAAAGGAGCATTAAAGTCTTCTGGAATTACAAATTTTCCTCGATCTTGTCCTAAACTATCTCTGCGGTGAGACGCAACACTAAATGGAACTAACTTAGCGACGGGAACACCCCGATTAGAAATAATGATCTCTTCCCCATGTTCTACACGGGATAATAGGCGTGAAAGATTGGTTTTAGCTTGATGGATATTTACAGTTTCCACAGGTTTATAGCTAAGTCTACAAACTTAGTTTACTTTGATTCCTGAATTTTGGCAAGAATTAAAAAGAAAACTTCAAATTACAATATGCTACATTTGAAACGGGATAGTCAAAAAGTTACAAAGCTATAGTTTAGGTTCTATATACCTAACTGGTGCGCCAGACTCTAGTATGAGCGTATACCGCCGAGTTCTTGAAACTATTCTATCGTTTGATTAGCTCAGTCTGGTAGAGCAGTTGACTTATAATCAATGCGTCACAGGTTCAAATCCTGTATCAAACTCCCGGAAGTTAGCTCACTTGGTAGAGCAGTTGACTCATAATCAACCTGTAACAGGTTCAAATCCTGTACTTTCACACAACCCCTGTCCGGGTTAAAAGACACTACTTTTGGGAAGTAGCTAGTGGTCTGTCAAGCAAAAAATTGTGAATTTGAGAGAGAATAGGGGGGCTATTCACTGTAAATCTCAGCAAATAACCTAAATAACTGATTATGCTTAAGACCTATATTGTCCGGTTAAGTCAAGAAGAAAGGCAGTATCTACAAAACTTGGTATCCACAGGCAAAACAGCGGCATACAAAATTAAGCACGCCAATATTCTATTAAACATTGATGTTAATGGACAGAAATGGACGGATGAGAAAGCTGCTGCCGCCTTCAGTTGCCACCGAAACACAGTCGCAAATCTTAGAGAGCGATTGGTAAAAGAAGGCATAGAGTCAGCATTAAACCGCAAGCCTAGTAAAACGCCGCCTCGTCAAACGATTATTGAT
>NZ_VIKX01000329.1 GCF_009711935.1 Dolichospermum sp. UHCC 0259
CACAAAGTTCTGCAATTCCTGGAGGATGGAAATATTTACTTGTATCAAGAGACATGAGACTATTTTTATATTCTACAATTATGCTTGAATTAGAAAGTTGAATGAGAAAATCAGCACTTTTATCTCAACTTGGAGTGCGTCAGCGCTATAAATCCCAACCACACCGATAAATTATTCATACTGACGCACCCTACTAACTCACTTTTCCAATTAGTCATTATTAAATTTTCAAACGTTGAAATTTATTCATTTTGTACCAACCACTATTTAGTAATAATAACTTGACTAATCTCTGACCATTTTTGCCAAATATTATCAGAAATTCTCAGTGAATATCTTATTCTGTTTCCTGTACCTTCCCTATTTAGTTTTGCTTTTTCTAAAATTACTCCATTACTGTCTTTAAATTCAGCAAAGAAACCAAGACCTTCAATCTCCTGTAGCACCAGAAGGAGTTTAAGATCGTCGTTTATTTTATCGAGAGAGCTTTTTGGAGAAGTTTCATTGTTTGATGGTGAGATAGTAGAATACTCAACTAGCCATTCTACATATCTTTTCTGTTGATCAAAGTTAGGCTTTCCAATAAGTCTAGATGAACCACTATCAGAATTAGAGTTAAACACTTCATATGACCATTGAGGACTCTTTATATCATTAGCAGGGAAGGGTAGAGGATCAGGCGGGTCTGTTGGCTTAGATGTTGGTATTGGTGTTGGTGTTGGCTTCACCTCCCGAATTTTAGCATCTACTTCTTCCCTTTTTGATTGATAGGTTTCTTTAAGATTAGTAACCCGTTCTGAGATAAAAGTATCAGATGGAATATCATTTAATGTAGCGATCGCCTGCTGCAATTTATCCTTAACCGCTTCATATTCACTAACCGTTTGCGCCTTTTCTCTCTGTTCCTCTGCATCTTTAGCCTGTTGTTTGCCTTGGTTGATGGAGTCAAGAGCTTGATTTTCTTTATCTAAACGACGTTGTATCTTGGTTAATTGACTTTGATAA
>NZ_VIKX01000032.1 GCF_009711935.1 Dolichospermum sp. UHCC 0259
CAGCTTACACTGGGAGAGCTTTTTTACTCACTCACCGACTTTTCAAACACCCTCTAATGCTTCACCAACCAATTTAGTATTTTCTGCTGCTCCGCGATAAATCCCATCATCAAAAGGAGTTAAAAAAGACCCAGTTAACTCACTCCAGTCCACAATAACAAAATTGGCATCACCAACATTTTTTTGTAATAGGAAACTGGTATCAGTTAGCCAATCTGAACCAGAATCTGTAAGATATCCCCCAACAATGACATAGGTTGGTTTATTAGGATTAACTTGACCGTTTAATGCTATGAAATCAACATCTTGTTCGCCATTATTAGTCTTTAATTTGGCGGTTTCTACAGTTTCAAAAGCCAGGGTTTCCAACACTTTTTTGTTGATAGCTTTCTGACTTGTTTTGAAAAATTCGTGACGCTGCAAAACATCATCAACTGTTGTTATCCATCTGGTAAAATCAGATTCTTTAATGGCATTAGCAATACTAAAACCAACATCTCCAACGGCATCAATAATATTGACCTTTTTAGCGAATTTTCCAGATTCAACATCAGAAATAGAACGCATTGAACTGATGGCAATTACTGTGTTGAAAATATTAGAAGAAGCTGTTAACCAATCTCCTTCTTGAATAGCTTGAATCGAATTGTTAACCAGTCCAGGTATTTTTTTAAACTCTTTAATGAAATCTTCACTCAGACTAGTTTTACCTGCTAGATCAAAACCCTCAATTGCCATAGAAGTTAAGCCACCAATGCCATCAATAAATGCCCCAAGTGCATCCCCAGATTGGGCGTATTTTAAGGTTTTATAACTTGAGTCAACAATGGATTGAAACTGGGAAATATTGTCTTTCAGTGCAGATGAAATATTCATATCTCCCACATACATGGCGACTGCATTTATGGCGTTATATAATGCTCCAGACCAGTCTCCTTTGTAAGCTGCTGTCACTGCATTATTAACTGCTTTGGCAATTGCTAAACCTATTTTAATGCTTTTAATAGCAGCATCGGTAAGCGCAATTAATCCCGCAGAAGACCCCGCTGTTACTACTACACTAGCGATCGCTAAAAGTGTACCTTGACTTTCTAAGAAAAAGTCAATAAAAGTTTTCTGTCTTGCTTCGCGTTCAACTTGACGTTGTTCAAGGACATCATTCAGCATCGTTCTGGCTTTTTTAGCCGTTTCTATAGAGATAGAATTTGCATTTTGAGCCAGACGAACTTCTGCAAAAATTTGTAATAGCTCATTGCTAATAACCGATTTATCTTCTAAGAAATCATTGCGGGTTTCAATGGCAGTTAGTAGTTGATCAACAGCAGTTTTTAAATTAGTTTGTGCGGTATCTAGTAAGTCTTGATCGTCTTGTGCTTCTTCAACAAGTCGATTAAGTTCCTGTTGATAGGTTTTATTTTGCTCAACTAATTTATTAGTCACCACCGATAATTGCTCTTCAATTTGTGCTGCTTCTTCTCCTTGCAGCGCACTTTCAATATTGCCAGTTACTTCCTCCAATAAAGTACGTAATTCTTGAGGGATTTCAGGATTTATTTGCAAATTATTCAGTTGCTCTTGCAAATCAATAATATCTGCTTTATGATTTGTACTTTCAACGATGGGATTAATTTCTAGTCCCAATTCACGTCCAATTTTAATCAAAGAGTCTTGTAAAGCAGAATAGGCATCTTGTTTTTGATAAACTTCAATCTTGGTTAGTAACTGCTGTTTCTGATAGGATTTAGCGAGAGCATCTAAGTATAATTGTTCTCGGAGAGATTCATTAATTTCCTGAGAGAAACTCTCTGCGTATTGCTGTTCTAGCCTTGCCAAATCAGCATTTAATGTTTGAACTTGAATTAAGTTATTGATGATGATTCGGGTCGGTTCTTGTAACGCTTCTAGGGTTTCTTTGCGAGCTTCTAGTTCATAAAGAGTCTGACGTTGAACATCACTAGCTTGTTCTAAATTACCAATTGTTGCCAATAAGTTATTGTATTCAATTTGTGCTTGTTGAATTTCACTTTCAATTAATGTTTTTTGTCCTTCTGCGTGTTTGATAACCGTTCCAGCATAGTCTGCATTGGCTTCAGATTCCCGTTTTAAAGCACGATTTTCCATAAGTGTTTTACGGAAATAATTAGCCAATTTACGGTCTGCTTCCGTCGCAATACCACCACTCCAAAAGTTTCCAGTATCCGTCATTAAATCACTAAAATCTTGGAAATAAATGTCAGCGGCTACTGCTAAACCGCGTAATTTTGCCGTTTCTAAAAGTTGTGTAGCACGAATTTCGCCATTTGCAACCATTTTCTCCAGCAGTTTAATTATTTCTGGAGATTTATCGTTAATTTCATCTAAGGATTCTTTGGCTTCTTCAAAAGAATCCTTGCGGTCATTGAAGTTAGCGATTAAATCCTGTAAAGTTTCATGGGAATCTTGAACTGCTTTCAGGTGTTCATCATTCAGACTATTGAGATAAACGGAAAATTGATTGAGGTTTTGGGTTAAAACCGTACTGCTATCTAAGGCATCTTCAGCAAAACTTTGTAAATCTCGTAAAGTTGTTTTTGCTCGATCCAATTGCTGATTTAATAGCGTAAATTCTTTACCACCATTATCAAAATAAGCGTCAATTAACTCTAGCTCTTGTAATAAGAACTTCTCCTGTGCATCTAATGCTTCTCTGTGTTCGTTAAGTGCCTCCAGACGGTCTTGTAAAATACTTTCATTGTATTTAAGATAGTTTAAAGCATCTTTGAGAAGATTTTGGGTAATTGAGTTAATTGAACTATTATTTCCAGCCTGGAGGAAATCATTTAGTTGATTTTTGACTACACTTACGCTTTCTAACTCAACTTCTAAACTTTGATATTTGAGAGTAACCCACTCACGGGAAGTGTCAATATCACTGAGAATAGCCAGATTTTGTCCGCGATATTCAGCTTTTAAAGGAATCACTTCGTCGTAAACTTTTTGTAATTCACCGACACTATTTTTGAAAGTATCCCACTGCTGTTTCACGCTGTTATAGGCATTTTCTGTTTTTACCTGAGCGTTAGTAAGTTGAGTGTTTAAAGTGGGTAAAAGCAATTCAAATTGATTAACTGCTTGTTGATATTCTGGTGTTTGTTTATTAGCAATATTAATCCGATTAATGCTGGATTTTAATTGCTCTAATAAACCTTCTAAAACATCGGCTTGTTGATTAGCTTGTCCCCACAATTGATTAATAGTGATGGCTTTGTTGCGTTGGCTTAATAAATCACTAGCAACTGCTGTCGAAGTAGAATTTGTACTTGGTTGTCCCAATATTTCCAATGCTTGTTGACGAGCATCTTTTGATTGTGCAGTGAATTTTTCATAATACAGCCAGTGGGTATTGATATGAGTAATTTCCACTGAAACTGACTTTTTACCTAATAAACCCCTAGTAAAAGTTTCACGGGTTTCTGTCCATCTCTCTCCATCAGGAATTACCACACCAAGCTGGTTGGCAAATTTTTGTTTTAGATCATTATGTTTTTGCAGATATTCAGCAGCCACTGATTGATAAAACTCTGCTGTTTTGAAATGAGCATTAGCAGAGGCTTGTCGCCAATTAATATCGCTTTCTAATTCATTTAAGGTTTGTTGACTTTCGCGGTAGTTTTGACGAATTTCTGTTAAGAGTTCAGCAGTGGTTAATTGACTAATTCCAGCGATATTTAACGCTTTTGTAAAGGAAGTTTCGACTGTGGCGATCGCACTAACAATAGATTGATAATTCTGACTTTTTTCAAGTGAAGTTTTAAAATTATCATCAGCCTGTTGGAGTTGTTTTTCAATCTGCAAACGTTCAACCGTAGTAGCATTAAAATCAAGTTCAATAATCCCTTGGAATTTTTCTTGATTATTAGCCGCTTTCCATAGACCAAACTGATTCATAAAGGCATAGTCTTTGCCATTGCCATTAGTGCGATCGCTCCAGTTTTGAAAATCATCAACTTGACCATCAACCCACTGCCATTTACCTTCTTTATCCTTGTCATTATAGCCAATCCAATAGTTAGCTTGATTATTTGCCGTACCATTAGCATTAAGACCAAAAATCCGTTTTAAAAATTGTTGTTCTTTAAGCCCATTAATAGTGACCAGATTTCCTTCAACAGATTTAGCAAAATCTTGAATTTCCTGCCATGTTCCCGCTTGTGGACTGAGGAAATAACGATTTTCCAAATTTTTAGTGTTAATTTCTCCACTAACAATTAAATCTTTAATTGTTACATTATCTTCTACTTTTATTCCCTCTTTTTGACTAATTGTAGCTTCTTCATTGCTACGAGCTTTGTACAAAATTGCTGCTTCTAGCAAAGCGACTTCTTTTTCACTTATCTCAATTAATTGTGCTTCAAGTTCACTATTTTCACTTTCAAAATTGGAAAGTTCTGTACTTAACGATGTAAGTTGTTGAATACTTTGTTTGGCATTATTAAGACTTTGAACAGTCGCGCTATCAAGATTTGCAGTAGTGATTAAATTCTGGATAAAGCTAGTTAATTGAGTGATTCCTTTGGTTAAATTATCAACACTCAAATTGTCTTTTTCTAGTAATTCTTGAATCTGAACAAATGCCAGAGCTTGATCGGAAAATGCTAATTCTTTACTAATGCCAGCAATTTTGTCATTTAAGCTGTTCTGAGAGCTAATTTTTTCCTTAAATGAAGCGATCGCATTTTTAACAGAAGTAACACTATTATTAATCGCAACTAGACGTTGATCTAAAACAGTTTGGATGACAATTTTTGCATCCAAATCGCCACTAGCTCGTAGATAATCACCCAAAGTTTTTGGTAGTTTAAATTCAAATGCTTTGAAGAGTTCCTGCGAACTTTCTGCCAATTTTGTCAAATTTCCATCAATGTATTTGTTTGCTTGATCAACCTCCTTGAGAATTGTTTTTTGCTTTTCAATATCTTCAATCACTTCATCATGGATAACTATTTTTAAATCCATGACATTGGAGCGGGAAATTTGACCATTACCAGTTACAAGATCAGCCTTTTGAGCAATATTAATACGACTTTGAATCGTCTCAATAACTTCTGCAAGATTCTCCTGTTGAATAAGACTACGAAGACGATAATCAAATTGAATTTCTTCAACTTCTTTCTGTGCTTCCTTATGAGCTTTATCAAAATCAGTGATAACTTCAGGATATTGCTTGTTAATGTATGTACCAAGCTCTGATTTTTGATTTGTCAGAAGTTGTTGAAAATTCTTGATAAACTCCTGAACTAACTTAGGAGCATCATTAATACTTGTGCCATTGACTGTATTTCGTAAACTATCAAGGGAAGGATTAAGCGAGTTGAGAAGAGTGTTTCCTCCATTAATTTCGCCATAAAATTTACCAACTGCTGGCTCGATAATTTCTGTGAAGAAATTAATATCTTGCTCCGTAACTAACAATCCCAAACTTAATAACGACTCACCCAATGATGCTTGAGAAGTCAACGAAACATCAATATCGTTAAATTCCCCTTTCAGCGTTGCAAGTTTTTGGAAAAAGACATTGGATAGGTTCAATAAAGCTTGAGCAGATTTTGTAATATCTGTTCCCAAGCTATTGATTTGCGATGTATTGCTACTGATTTCACTATTTTTATTGGGAATTAACGTATTTGTTAACTCAGCTATGCGATTATTCGTGGATTGAAGTTGACTTGCTAAATCTGTCTGGTAAAAGCTAGAGTTATAAATTTCCCGCTCATATTGTGTAATCAGACTTTTTTGAGCAGTCAAATCATTATTAAATTTGAGTAAATTAGAAACAGCATTACTATAATTTGCGATTCTATCGTCTCTAGTAACGAGCTTATTTAGTTGAGTGTCCCATTTAAAAAAGCCACCGTCAGTTGTTCTGATACGATTAACTTCACCTTGCCAATAAGTTACTGAATAATCTATGCTAGGTAAAGCAGATTTTGCCGAAGTTAACTGATTACTTAAAGTGACTATCTTACTAGATGTCGCATCAAGCTGTCCCTGTAGATAAGATGCTTTAGTGACAAGATTTATCTTTTCTTCATCCAACTTAGCTAAATCACCTTCCAAAGTAATAAGACTACTTTTTTTACTCTGAAGTTGATTATCCAGATTTACCTTGTTCTTGCCCTCATTAACCAATCCAAGAAAGTCAGAGTTTATTTGACCCCAAAGACTTTTTAGATGATTAATTTCTTCAGTGAAATTTTCTTTGATAGGATCAATTTCAGCTATAGCATTGGTAACCAAAGAAAGACGCTTTTGGGTAAATTCTAATTGTTGAATATATCGCTGTAAACGACTTGAATCAGTTGAATTAGCTGGACTAAGCAAAGTCGCTTTGGCTTCATTTAACCATGAATTTACTTGAGTAATTTGTCGGTTTAAATCATCATAAGAAGTCAACAAGTTATCGCGCCTTTCTTGAATTTTTTGCAAATTATCAGCAAATTTTCCAAGTGGCAAGTTGCTATTTTGAGAAGGAGTTGCTCGAAATTCTTGGAGCAATTGATCAAAAACTACTTTGCTGTTATTACCGATAAATTCAATAGTCTCTTGCCGATTTTTTGCCCAAACAATACCAGCTTCCAAATCCTCTTGATATTCTTCAATTGGAGCTTGTAAATCTCCCAAATAATTACTATTAAACGACTGTAGTTTATTCAAAAAAGGCTCAGTAACATTATCTGCGAGTTTCTCCCAATCGGTATATAAATCTTCATAAATTAGGAGTTCAGCATTATCTAAAAAGTAGTGACTTTCATTGCGTAATAAGGCTTTCCATTCTTTTACTAAAGTTGTATTCTCTTTTAACAACTCTAGAAGTTTTTGTTTGTCGGGATTAATATGACCAATAATCGTTGAAATGCTACTGTTAACAGTGTTTATTTCTCCTTGTTTGCCAATAATAGCATTGTCTCTTTGAGCGATATCACTATATTTACTGGTAATTTTGTTTTGATACTCAGAATCCTTGACATTTCGACTGTTTTCTAAAGTCGTTATCTGAGCATTCAAAGTTGAAATTAAATTAACATAAGGTGTCCATGCCTTATCACGCAAGCCAGTGATATTTGTCCGAACTTCAGTTAATTTATCACGGCTAATTTCAGCATTCACCTGATATATCAACAGAGTTCCTTTACCACCTTGATCATCGTAGCTAGGATCTTTTATGTATGGACCAATATGGTTACTTACGTCAATTGACCTGTCACGCTTGTTTGGATCGGCATATAAATTTATTTGCTCTACCATTTTGGTGACAAGAAGGTCATAACTACTTGCCAATTGGCTATAAACACTCTGAGCCGCAGACAGAATATTATTGATTTCATTGACTTCGCTAGGGGTGATTCCTCCTGAATTTATCAAAGATTCATAGGAAGACGAATAGGTTTTTAGGGTGTTTAATTGAGTCGTAGCAGTATTAAATTTGGCAACAAAATCGTTAATGATCTGTATTTTTGTATTGTAACCTGTTGGGCGTTGAGTATTAAGTTCAGTTTTTCGTGTATTCAAGCTAGTTACAGCATTACCAAAACGGGTAATAATCCCTGCTATTTCACTAGAAGACTGTAATAAATCCTTAGCAGGGTTATTGGAACTTGTGAAAAGAGCCGTTATTTCATAACGATTATTTTCTGCGGCTATATTGCTATTAACCTTACCAATCTCACCATTGAAATAAATTACAGATTGGATTTTTGCGTCGTTTAAAACGAATACTTCTGCTGTCAACTCTCCCTTTGATTGGTTTAACACATTAAGTTCATCACCCCTGGTTTTCAATGATGTTTCGTTATTTGATAAACTTTGTAAAGATGGATTGAGTTGTGCAATGGTCAGTTCAATGGCCTTTTGATTGAGTTCTAATTTTGTTTCTAAGGACTTAAATTGCTGGAAGGCTTCGTCTTTTTGATCATTGATAATTTTCCGAAGATCGTCTTCAGAGTAAGATTGTCCAGGTAGGACTTTGAGTAAAGCTTTGATTTGCTCGGCGTTATCAGTCAGTTTGATGAGTTCGTTGTAGAGATTTTGTGTAGTGGTGGTAGTAGTCATGGTTTTGCTCCTGTTAAATAAATAATTGATGATGTGGATAATGAAAAAGGTAAAACTTCCTAAACAAGGTTGGTGATTTCACTATAAACTCAGAAATCTGAACTCGTATCTTAGTAATGATTAAGTTGTGTTTGTTTTATGATGATTTTATGTTCAAGTTCTGATTGAACAGAGGTCATACTTAAACAAAAAAGCTATTAACAGAAATGGCTCTTAGTGCGGGAAGTGTACCACTATAACCTGTGATATTAACTAATAATCCAGATGAAGTTGTTAGCCATGATATATGCTCCTAATTTTTGGAAACTGAACAGTATTGCCTCAATCTGCATAAGTTTTGATGCTTATGAAATGAGAATTATTTAGCTCTCAGCAGTCAAACTGTTAGCGAGGAGATTGGATGTAATGTAATAAAATAAAAGAAATATTTTTCTAAATAATCAGACGTGGGTATGGTATCAAGTATAAATAAATTCTGGCATCTATCGCAAGATAGATATTTAAAATTTGATAAATCTTCCCTGAGTGGGATGACATAGGAATGGCAGTGCCTGTAATGAACCATAAGGACTCCGTAACGTCTTGTCAGTTCATTTTTATGCAGGTTCGTTTAATAAGTTTTATTTAAATACATATTTGCTCTACTCATCGCTCTTGCTTCCGCAAAGACTTTATATTCCATCAGCATTTAGCAATGATTTTACGGAAATCTTTCCTGCTTCCTAAAAACTTTACAAATCGGAACTAACAGACTCGATATTGAAGATGCAATCGCCCTTTCCAGAATTAGGATGAGCGATACTATGAGTTTGAGATTGCGATCGCCTTTTCCACAGGTAGGATGAGCGATCGCATGGGGTTTGAATTTAGTGATCGCAAAGCACAACCTAGTAATTACCCCCTCGTATTTCCATCACTGTTAAGCAGTGTTTTTTCCAAATTTAACACTAATTCGTAACATAACTTCACAAAACTAGGAGCAAGAGAGGAGGTATTGAAGATGCGATCGCACCGTTAGTAAGTGTATATGTTATAAAATTAAACTGGTTTTTGTAAGTAACTATGGCAAAATGATGATATGAAGTATAAAAAAACTTGACATCTACCAAAAGTTAGATATTTACAATATTTCCAAAACATCTGACTTAATAGACATTTGCTATACTCAACACGGCTTAATTCTGTAAGGGTTTAGCAGTGCTAAACCCCTACAAATCGGGGTTTCTTGAATCCAGATGACTCTTTGAGGATCTGCAACAGCCTGTTTTTGAATCCAAGGTAAAGTTTGTACCTCTACAGCGCCAGGAACAATTTTACCTGCCCTGACCATTTCATGATAACCGGCTGTGGGGATAACAATCTCAGTGTAAAGTTTTTGGAGTAAGTCTAGCTGATTGATTGCTGCTAAATTAGTAATTGGTGATGTATCACTGACAATAATCACAATAACCCCATTGATTCTAGGGTTTTTACATCTGATTGAAAATCCTCTACATCGTAATTGATACAAAGTCCCCGTAATGCAAGTTGATGTTGAAACTCAATTACTGTGAGTCCAGTCCAAGCACGAACTTTACCGCTACTAATTTTTCCTTGCTGATAAAGCATAATAGCGACTTCTAATTTTAGTTCACCTTCCGTCATTTTGCTGGCTCGGAGAATATCATCAGGTATTAAGACGCTCATAATCAAGTTTGCAATTGTAATTTATATAATTTTAGCACTTCTTCATGTATAAGTTGATTTTGACACAGCACCTGTAAAAAATGGCAGATGCGGACAGGCAAAATAAACATATTAAAAACTCTCATGACATGGACACCCCTCCACGCCCAAATACATCGTACCATCCGCGATCGTAATCTACTCCCACCCAAACAACATCTATTAGTTGCAGTATCCGGTGGACAAGATTCCCTATGTTTAATTAAATTACTATTAGACTTACAACCCAAATGGGAATGGAACATAGCCATAGCTCATTGTGATCATTGTTGGCGTGAAGACTCCCAAGCAAATGCCTACCACGTCGCCAATTTAGCAAAAACTTGGCACACACCCTTTTATTTAGAAACAGCCAATCAACCCGTCAAAAGTGAAGCCACAGCCAGAAATTGGCGATATCAAGCCTTAACAAAAATTGCCCAATGTTATAACTATCAATATATTATTACCGGACATACCGCCAGCGATCGCGCCGAAACCTTACTATACAATTTAATTCGTGGTACTGGCACAGACGGTTTGCAAGCCTTAACTTGGCAACGTCCACTCACCGAAAATATTACCCTTATCCGTCCACTCCTAGAAATCACCCGTTCCCAAACAGAACAGTTTTGCCAAAAATTTAACTTACCAATATGGGAAGACTCCACCAATCAAAACCTCAAACATCCCCGCAACCGCATTCGTCAACAACTAATTCCATATCTCAAAGACAATTTTAACCCCCAAGTAGAAGCCAACCTAGCCCAAACAGCAGAACTCCTCCAAGCAGAGGTAGAATTTCTAGAACAAACAGCCCTTCAGTGGCGGCTAGAAGCCTCAGCAAAGGGTGATCAAGATAATTTACAAATCAACAGGCGAACATTACAAAAAGCACCCCTAGCAGTTCAACGTCGAGTCATGCGTCAGATCCTCCAAGAAATACTTCCCCATGCACCCAACTTTGAACACATTGACAAACTCACAGCCCTAATCACAGCCCCCAATCGTTCCCAAACAGATCCTTTCCCCGGAGGTTCAACAGCCATAGTCCAAGGTGACTGGATTACCATCAATTAATCGTTTCCGGCGATTATATTCTCAATAACAATGATACCCCCAGCCCGCAGAGGCGATCGCCACCAGAATTTAACCCACGAAGGTGGGTTTTGTCTGTGTAGCCGTGTTCGCGGAGCGTGCCGGAGGCATCTTTCCAATCGCCAAGGCTGTTGTTCCCTGTTCCCTGTTCCCTTTTTTTGTTGTAATAAATTAGACTTTTCAAACACCCTCTAAGAAACCACCACCTCCGGTAGATTTATAAAACTCTCAATCACCTCACGCAGATCAAAAACAACCTGAACCTGAGAATCCCCAAATTCTTGCACTTGAGTCAAAGATTCACCAATCTTTTTCAATTGCTCCCTTAACCTATCCAGTTCATCCTGAATAGGTTGCAGAGCTTCTTGATAAAGATTAACTCTTCCCCAACACTCAGCAGTTGCAGTTCGTAAATTCAGTAATTGCTCCTCAATAGCATCAACTTCCTGGCGCTTTACTTCTACATCCTGAGTTTGATGATCAATAGCCACCTGATCCGCTGCAATAGTAATCAGCATCAAAGCTATATCACTTTCTAGCTTCTCAATTTCCGCAGCTTTGCGCTGTTTCTCTGTGGCAAATTGGGAAACCAATACTTCTAAATCACTAAATTCACCCTTAATCTCCACCGAAATCCCTTGTCTTTGCCACAATACCACCTGATTCTGTTGGAGAGTCTTTTGCTGCCCAATCAAATTGCGTCTTTGTCCCACCAAACTTTCGTTCAGCATTTGATAAAGATCCTGTTCGTCAGCTAATTCTAAATCTAAATTTATCCGTTCTTCCCCAGTGGCATTAACAATTTTTTGTTGAAGTTCTTCTATAAGTTCTTGCTTGTATTTAAGCTCCTGCTCCTGTTCCTGCACAAAGCTAGAATCTCGATCTAACTTCTCCTGCCAGTCTTGCACCATTTTCTCCAATTCTTTCAGGGGCATTTGTTGCAAAGCAGTCACATCAACTTCCGGTTTAGCCACCTCAGCACTAGTCCTAGCCGCCAAAATATGCAGCTTTTGGTAAAATTCCTCCTCAGTTTCTAAATACTGTTTGAGCATGGCAGTTAATTCCTGTTTACTATTAACTATTGCTGCTTGTGATTGTAACTGGGTCATCTTTTGAGCTAGAGAATCCTGTTGCTGTTGCAATTCATTTTGGCGATCGCCAAAACTTTGCAGCAATTCCTCTCCCTCCCTTTGCTGCTGATTAGCTGCATGACGTTGGATCTCTAACTTTTGCCAATGTAAGTTCAACGCATCCTGCTGTTTACCAGCAAACTCAAAAGCGCAATTAAGACTTTTCTTGAATATATCAATAGGAGCAGATTTACCAGATAAAAGATTAAGCAGATCACTTAACTTCTGAACGCGCTCACTATCTACAGATTGAGACTGTTGAACATTTAATCTGATCTCCTCCAAACAGCGTTGCTCAACGCGCAGGTGTTCCCAAGCACCTTCTAAATCCCGCCGATTACGTTCAACCTCCGCCCGTAAACGCTCAACTTCCGTGCGAGACGTGTTAATCAAGTGTTGTTGTGTATCTATCCGTTTAGAATCATTCTCCAGTTTTTGTACCTCGTCCCACCGGGATTCCATTTCCATTTCCCGACGATTCAGTTCCTGAATTTGGAGATTCAGCGACTGTTTCCACTGATCAATTTCCTCCTCCTTGAGTTTAAATTTTTCCACCTGTCGGGAAAAATTTTGCAAAATATTCACCAATGGACGACCAGCATCTTGAATCCGCTGTACCTGACGATTTGGACTCAAATCCACCAGTACCAATGCACCATCATTCAATTTACTTGCTTCATCAGCAGCAATCATTTCGTCCGGGACTGGACTCCAATTCTGGTCATTACGTTGACAAGCAATCAATTTTAGTTCGCTTTTGCCAGCGCCACCAAGTAAGCTACCTTTCTGTTTTTGTACTTCTGCTAAATACAGCACACCGTCAATCCTTTTGATGTACTTTGTGTCCGCGTTCTAGTATATACCGTAGATAATTCTGTCAACTTGGTTTTATTCAACATTAGTCTAACAGCACGAAGAAGATACAATTATTTTCTTAGACATCATATATATTGATACTTGCTGACACTTAATTAAAATCATTCTTACTATCCTCCTAATTATATATTTTTAACCAATAGTTTGAGGATAACTACTGTGTAATCACCGTCTTTAGCCTCATAATACCGCAGAATTTATCAAGTCTTAAAAATCAGGAGTAAAAATTTTTAGCTGTTTGGCTTTTGACCCAATTTGTATACCTCATTGGAGTGGATACCGCTATCTTACAACATTGACCCCAGGGAAACATCATGAGAACATATAGAACTCCTACTTAAATTTCATAATCTTTGAACTATACCCAGGGTAAACATAGCCCACTCTCCCTGAAACTTAGTAAGCATTGCTACTTTACATTACTTAATATCATTCAGAAATCATTTACAGCTATCCAGGAGAAGCCTACTAAGAAATTTATGAGACTCAGAAATTTTATTTATTAATTTAGACTGAGTGTAACCTAATAGAAATAAAAATTGTGCTGTTGCGAGGTATGAAGCATATAGTCAAAATCCCTCAACTAATAACACTGAAACATCAAGGAGTGCTTTGTAGCTAAATGCAGGGAAACTTAAATGAGATTGATATTTGCAGTATTCTCCAACTTATTGAGTTAGGACAACGGACTGGACAATTATGGGTAGAAGCCCGCACATCATATCCAAGTCACCAACTCAGTGGAGAAGAAACCTTCAAAAATCGGCAAAGAGTAGGAAATACACCACAATCATGGTTTGTATTTTTTCTCAACGGTCAAATCATCTATTGCCAAGCAGATAACAGTAGCTTATCACGGATTGACGATTACCTACGTCATTACCGAGTCGAACGGCGGCTCGAATCTAAACAACTAGCATCTCTAGCAGTCACTAATTCTCCAGAATATGCGTATATTTGGGCGCTCTTGGAGCAAAATATTATCACTCCGAAAATTGCTCGAACAATCATTTATGGTGTAGTACAAGAAACTTTATTTGATCTCTTGAGCTTGCACCAAGGCAGTTTCATTTTTGAATTAGGGACAGCAATAGTCCCACAATTAACCACCTTAGAAATTGCTCCGCTAGTTGCCAAAATCACTAAACAAGTGCAAGAATGGAAGCAATTATACCCACATATTCAATCTACAGAACAATTACCCGTTCTAGCCGATATGGCTAAATTAAGTGCCTCATTACCAGAAGATACAGTCAAAAAATTACATAAATGGGCTGATGGAAAAACTTCTCTACGCCAACTAGCTCGGTATCTCAACCGTGATATTTTAACTTTAGCAAAAGCTATATATCCTTACGTGCAAGAAGGTTGGCTACAATTAGTATACTCAGACACATATAACCTTAGCAAAGAAAAACAAAACCTAGAAGCAAAAAAACATAAAGGGCGGATAGTATGTATTGAAGATACACTAGTGATTTGCGAGACGATAGAATCTATCCTAAAAATGCAAGGTTATGAAGCGATTTCCATCACTCATCCCTTACAAGCCCTGAGTCTTGTCTTTCAACTCCAACCAGATCTAATTCTCTGCGATATTACCATGCCACTACTAGATGGTTACGAGATTTGTGCCATGTTACGGCACTCCACATTATTTCGGTCTGTGCCAATTATTATGCTAACTGGCAAAGACGGGTTTATAGATCGCGTTCGTGCCAGGATGGTAGGGGCAACCGATTATCTGACTAAGCCCTTTACAGATCAAGAATTGCTTATGCTGGTAGAACAATATCTCAGTTTAGATTATTGTACAAGTGTGCAAATAGGAGATAAGACTTGTTGATTGAGTACAAGATAGGGTACAAGATGTAATCACAGGAAGAAAATTTAGTTGTTTAACTCCCTGCCATATACGGTAAAGTAGTGAAACAATAGACTTAATTTATACAGTTAATCTTTGCCAGCACAGCAAATTATTTTCCTCAACGGAAAATCTAAATCAGGAGGCTAAATAGACATTTATGAGCACAATTCTCATTGTTGAAGACAGCATTGCCCAGAGGGAGATGATTACAGACCTGCTGAAAGCCAGTGGCTTAAAAGTTACTCATGCCAGCGATGGTGCAGAAGCTTTAGAAGCGATTCAAATCACACCTCCCGACTTGGTAGTTTTGGATATTGTCATGCCCCGCATGAACGGATATGAACTCTGCCGACGATTAAAGTCTGACCCTAAAACCCAAAATGTTCCCGTTGTCATGTGTTCTTCTAAAGGTGAAGAATTTGATCGCTATTGGGGAATGAAACAAGGGGCAGATGCCTATATAGCTAAACCTTTTCAACCAACTGAATTGGTAGGAACAGTCAAACAACTCCTGCGAGGACAAGGATGAAAATAACATGGTTAGTAAACCAGATTTTTTAAGTGGTACAGGGCCAGATCAATTTCGTCCCGAATTACAACTAGAAAGTCCTGAAGGTGAGTTGCATTTGCGGTTTTATCTGCCCTCACGTCAGGAGTTTGCATTACAAGCCACAGGAATTCGGGAAGTAATTGAACTTAGTCCTGATCGGATTACACCAATTCCTAACACATCGCCCTTACTTTTAGGTACGCTAAATTTACGGGGTCGCTTGATTTGGGTGGCTGATTTGGGTCAATTTTTGGGAGAAACAACGCCATTAAACACTGATTGCTCAGAAATTCCAGTCATTGCCATTGAAGATCAGGATACGATAGTAGGCTTAGGGGTAGAAGAAATTTGTGGGATGGACTGGCTTGATGTACAGTATCTAATGCCACAAAATAACGTACCGGATGCGATGGCTCCGTTTTTGCGTGGAGAATGGTTATTTGATACAGAAAAAGAAAAAAAATATTTGCGGCTACTGGATCAAATAGCAATTTTGCGAAGTGCGCGGTGGGCAGGGTGAAATTAGTCGGAATGCAATTGGGAGGGAGGAAATGGAAACACGTATAAATTCTCAAGAGATAACTTATGATAGAGCTAGAACAGCCTATGAGCAGCAAGATTATGAATTAGCTGCCATAGTGATTGATCAGTTGATGCAAAATTCACCAGATGACCCTAACTCACATTTGTTAAAGGGACACATCTACTATATGTTGCAACAATATGATGTAGCTAAGAATGAGTATCAGATAGTATTGCGGCTAACGGATGATCAAGAAATTGTCACTCTTGTTCATAATTGTCTGGCGACTATAGATCAGTATACACAGCCCTTTGGTGATTATGAATCTCCATCCCAGGGGACAACTGAAATATCTTCAGATTCAGGAGTTATGGGGAATTGGCATGGTGGTAGCTTGAAAATGAATTCCTTTGAAGAATACGAACCACCCCTAGATATTCAAGGACATAATCCGTTTAGTGATCCAGATAGTCTGGAGTTTAATGGCGATTTATTGGATACTACCATGACTGATGATCCCTTTGGCTTATCTAGCGAATATCTCGCGGATAATCCAATATCAGATCAATTAGAATTGCCACCTTTTTGGCAAGAAGGAATTTCTGCTGATCATAATGATGGGGATATTAATAACAATCTAGCTAATGATAGTTCGGCCATGAGTGGTGGTGAGGATAGCTATTCACCTTTTGCAGAAACTAAATTATCAATTGATGATGATTCTGAAAATCGGACTGAGCTATTTATGGGGGAAGATATAGATAAATTGATGGATGATAATTTTGCGGACTTAACCACTAGTCTCAAAGATACATATTTGGAGATTAATGAACAGGCTAACAACGATGATAATAATATAGAAAATAAGTGGCAAAATAGCCAGGAAGAGGACTTTTCTTTTAGTAGTGAAGATAGTTTACTGCATGATATTTCTAGGGAAACCGTATCTGAATCACAAAAGCAACCAGTATCATTTACTAACAATTCTACACCACCACAACGGCAGTTTAATTTCAACTCTTCATCAGGAAAAAATGATTTTGATGATGATAGCTTTGATCTAGATGCGTTTGAATCGGCTTTTGGGTCAGAGAATGAAGTAGAGTTGGGAAGTGAAACCTTCATTTCCACTAAAGATACCAATAATATCTCTAGTGGAAATATTGGCAAGAACAATATAGAGTTTCTCAACGACTTTGATGAATTTGATGATCTCGGTGATATTCCTGGCTTTGAACTCACTGACGATGATAGTTTGGATCATGGGAGATTGCTGTCAGAACCTCTGGATAGTCGGGGAAATTCCCAAGCTCAATTTGTTAATAACTCATTCGCTCAGGAAAGAGGAGATGACTATCAGGATATCAGTCATCGTGATGAGGAACTATTCACAATTACAGGCGCTCAAGAGGCAGTTCCTGTGTTTACCCAATCAGACATTGCTAGAACAGAACCAATTGTAGCCTCAGAGCAAGGACTATTTGGACCATTTGAAAATGCCTCTTTAGAGCATAAACAATGGTGGATAGGTGGTGGCGTAGGGTTGGTATCAATGCTGGGTGTAGCTCTGGTGAGTGCTTTGGCAATTTCTATTTCACCGGCGCAACAACGGGAATCTGTAAGAAATACAGGGTTGTTAATGGCTTTGGCAGCGGGAGCGACAGGTGCTGCTACTGCTGGGTTTATGGGGAATCTCACCCTTAAACAAATTCGCCGCACTACGAAGGATTTACAGGCTCAGTTTGATTCTGTGCGTCAAGGTAATTTGAATGTGGAAGCTACTGTCTATTCACAAGATGAATTGGGCTACTTGGCTACTGGCTTTAATGATATGGCTAGGGTAATTTTCACAACTACTAATGAAGCCCAACGTAAAGCCATTGAGATGGAAGAAGCTAAGGAAAACCTCCAACGTCAGGTAATTCGCCTTCTGGATGACGTAGAAGGGGCAGCGAGGGGAGATTTGACGGTGCAAGCTGAAGTTACGGCCGATGTCCTGGGAGCGGTAGCTGATGCCTTTAACCTGACGATTCAAAACCTGCGGGATATTGTCCAACAGGTGAAAGTGGCGGCGCGGGATGTAACCAAAGGTTCAACTAATTCCGAAACCTTTGCGAGGGCTTTATCTGGGGATGCTTTGCGACAAGCAGAAGAGTTAGCTGTGACGTTGAATTCTGTACAGGTAATGACAGATTCCATTCAACGGGTAGCAGAGGCATCCAGGGAAGCGGAAACTGTAGCCCGTGATGCTAGTAAAATTGCTCAGAAAGGGGGAGAAGCGGTAGAAAATACGGTGGCAGGGATTTTGGAAATTCGGGAAACTGTGGCGGAAACTACCCGCAAGGTGAAACGTTTGGCGGAATCTTCCCAGGAAATTAACTCTATTGTGGCCATAGTTTCACAAATTGCTTCTCGAACTAATTTATTGGCTCTTAATGCCAGTATTGAAGCGGCGAGAGCAGGAGAAGCGGGTCGAGGATTCGCTATTGTAGCTGATGAAGTGCGACAGTTGGCAGATCGATCTGCGAAGTCTTTAAAAGAAATTGAGCAAATCGTGATGCAAATTCAAAGCGAAACTAGCTCGGTAATGACAGCTATGGAGGAGGGGACACAACAGGTAATCCATCAAACTAAATTAGCAGAAGAAGCCAAGCGATCGCTAGATAATATCATCCAGGTAGCCGATCATATTGATATTTTGGTACGATCAATTACCAGTGATACCGTCGAACAAACGGAAACCTCTCGTGCTGTTGCCCAAGTCATGCAATCTGTGGAATTAACGGCACAAGAAACCTCTCAAGAAGCACAGCGGGTTTCTGGAGCTTTGCAACATTTAGTGGGAGTATCCCGCGATTTGATTGCCTCCGTGGAACGCTTCCGAGTGGAAACTATCGAATCGAGGTAAGAGGCAAAAGTCAAAAGGCAAAATTGACACTCTCACTGTCTTTAGCCACTGAGATTCTTGGTTCAACGAGTCCACTTAACTTAAACCCCTTGCGGTATTTAAGCCAGAGGTGGTTCTCTCCCCAAGCGTTAACTTCCCCTCTGCCCGAAGGTAGTTGCATTACTGCAAAATTTGATTGAGTTTAAATTCTGTGTCGTCTAGCTCCCATAAAGATTTTACCTATTCCTGGGCAGGAAACTAGAACTATGGAATAGAACCCCATATCTTTAATTGTCAAGGTACAGATTACCGTTAGGTAGTGAGGTTTTTAGACAGGTTGATTACCGTTCCTGTTGTGGAGAGTATAACACTATAGAACGCAAAAGATAAATTCTCTGATCTTTTTAACCCACCTTTGCTAAAAAGAAACTCTATGCGGTTAAAACCGCAGGAGTCGCTTATCTCTCACTGGCTTTAGCCCCTGAGCTTTACGCTTACTGGATATTTCTGTAACAATTAATGTCTACTTCTATGCCTAGTCTGTTACCTTTTTTGTTTGCTATGCGCCTTTTCTTACACCTTTTACCTGTAGTAAGCTGATTTAATTAACTATGCAGCCGGAACAACAACAACGGATTTTAGGTTACTTTCTCGAAGAAGCCAGAGAACACCTAAACACTATTGAACAAGGATTACTGAATCTCCAACATACCCTGGAAGATTCAGAAATGATTAATGAAGTCTTCCGTGCAGCCCACTCTATCAAAGGTGGTGCGGCTATGTTAGGTCTGAGTAGTATTCAGCACACATCCCACCGTCTTGAGGATTGTTTCAAAATTCTTAAAGAACATCCTATTCGAGTAGACCAAAGGTTAGAATCTTTACTACTGGATATCTGTGATACATTAAAAGCCCTGATAGACAATCTTGGCAATCCCTTTGGTTTATCCGAGGAAAAAGCTCAAGCTTTGATGTCAAAAATTGAACCAGTAATGCAAGGGCTGAATGAGCATATAGAACTACTGGTAAAACAGGGTAATAATGAAGTATCAAATCATAGCAGCGCGTCCCCTACCCGGTTACAAATAGAGTCGCCTGTTTCCCCACAGATCCAAAATTCACCTGTACCAAGCCAACAAAATCAGGATTGGACAGAGTTTCAAACACAGGTGTTACAAATTCTGCGGGAAATGTTGCAACAGTTTAAACAAACTAACCTAGAAACTTCCCGCAACAATTTACAAGAATGCTGTCATCAATTAGTCACAATTGGTAAAAAATTAAATTTATCAAACTGGTGCAATCTGTGTGAATCGGCAGCCCTGGCTATATCCAATCCTGATAATAGTTATCTAACCTTAGCCAAAATAATTATTACTGAAATTAAGCAAGCGCAAGAATTAGTTCTCCAACATAGAGATGCAGAAATTACTATTAGTCAACAATTAGAAAATCTGTTTCCTCTTGCACAACTGGAGTTATTAGAATTTGCAGAAACGGAAACGGAAACTGGGGAAATTTTATTTACAGATACAACAGAACTAAATCTAGAATCAAATATAAATGGATTTACTAATCCACCTTTGTTTGATTATGAATCAACCGTACTTCAGCATTCTCCAGAAATAGGCATCTCTGAGTTAAACACTCTAGCTGATTTGTTTGAAGGCGATACCCCCGACTTAGAAGATAATTGGCAACAAGAAGAAATATTAGAAAATATAACTAGCTATCAGCTACCAAGTACCGACAGTGAATCGGAAAATAATAATCACAATTTAGCTGATTTCCTCTTCTTTGAAGATGACAATACAGATAAAATAACTGCAAATAATCATGAAGATTTAAGTCTCTTATTTGATGATAGTTTATTAGAACCAGAGAACATAGCTGGATCAAATATACAATCTGAAACAGTTAGTTCTCAACCAATAGAACCTAGTAATCTGTTGTCAAATCATACAGATTTACAATTTCCATCAGATGATGTATTGCTAGAATTAATCTCAATTTCCAGAGAATCTCGTCAGCCTAATTTGGAAAATGAGACAAATAGCAGTGATAATTTAGAAGAATTATTGACGTTCACAGCCGATGATGAATTACTATTTACGGATGAACCCACTAAATCAGAAAATACTGCTATCCCAGAAATAGCTACAGAATCTCCAATTAGTTTTGATAATTCCTTCTTATCAACGAATACAGATATCAATTCTCCAGCAAAAATTATTCCTACCACTGTAAAAATATCAAAAATAAAACCATCAGCACCAGAAAGTTTATCATTAGATAATTTATTTACAGAAGTAGGAAAAACTCAACCACCGCTAGTCAATGAAATTGATGATTTATTTAGTACAACAGAAATAACATCTAATCTTGCTAATTCAGTAGATGATCTAGATAACTTCTGGGATGATCTAGGCACAAGTGACTCGGAAAGCAGTTCTGTAATTAATCAAGATATAGCTAAAGAACTAGAGGAAAGTTTATTTAGTGCCTCTTTTGAAATTGGGACAAAAGATCAGCAAGCGACGACAAGTAATAGTGCAGATAACAAAGAGTTTGATCTGATTTTCCAAGAACAAGAACAATCTTTTGATTTATTCTTCACATCAGATAGCGATACTGGGGCGCAAGCCATAGATAATTTATTTGGTGATGTTATAAATGTAAACTCTAGTGCTGTTTCCGAATCTAGAGAATTATTTCTACCAGAAATTAATAATTTTTCCCAATCTTCAAAAGAGCTTAATTCAATACCAGAATTTGCTCATCAACCTTCAGAAGTAACGGACAATCAACAAATTTTTGAGATTGCTGAAGATGGCAATGATGACAGTTTGATTGTGTTTGAAGAAGAAAAAACAAACTCTTTATATAGTGTTTCTGAAGAATTAATTACAAACGCTAATATTAATGAGTTAACAACATTTATTGAGGAAGAAATAACATCTTCTGAAGCCAGCACTAAACTAGATGTTACATCTGATTTTGCAGATTTCAACTTAGAATTGGACTCAATTTCGCCAACGGCAATAACTACGGATAGTTCTGTAGTGGATGAAATTTCCCCAGAATTGGAGTTAGACAATTCACTACAATCATCTTTGTTAGATGATTTTGCGGCAATAGAAGCATTGTTGGATGAACCTGTACAAAAAGATATAGCAGAAGTATCTTCAATAGATGATTTCGCGGCAATAGAAGCACTTTTATCCACAGCATCAGGAGAAATTAATCAGGAGTTAGAATCTATCCCAGGGGAAGATTTTGCCGCATTAGAAGCATTATTGGGTGAGGTAGAAGACAACAAACCACAGGTAATTGCACAGACACCAGTAATTGTTCAACCTGTGGTAGTGAAGTCTCAAAATACTTTTGATTCCTTGGGATTAGAAGATGAATTTAGTGAATTAGAGGATTTGTTAGAACAGGCTGATAAAACAATATCTGGCTCATCAATAGCACCAGGAAAAACTGCTACTAGCAAAATCCCCCGTCCGACAACTCGACGAACAATAAAAGAAGAAAGTATGAAAATTCCAGTTAAACAACTGGATGATATGAGTAACTTAGTCGGGGAGTTGGTGGTAAATCGGAATACATTAGAGCAGGATCATGAACGTCTGCGACAGTCTCTAGATAACCTGTTGGTTCAGGTACAGCATCTATCAGATGTGGGAGTGAGAATGCAGGAATATTACGAGCGATCGCTCTTAGAAGCCTCTCTCCTATCCAGTCGCCGTTCTAGAGAACATGATGGACCTTCATCAGGCAATTCCCATAATCGCGGGTTTAGCGAAATTGAAATGGATCGGTTTACGCCCTTCCATATCCTGGCACAAGAAATGATCGAGTTCATCGTGCGAGTTCGGGAGTCAGCCAGTGATATTGACTTTGTTACCGAAGAAACCGAACAGGTCGCCAGACAGTTACGCCAAGCAACTAGTCAACTACAAGAAGGATTAACAAAAGCCCGAATGGTGCCATTTACCCAAGCTGTTGATCGTTTGCGGCGAGGGGTACGAGATAATGCTATTAGATATGGCAAACAAGTAGAATTGGTAACAGAAGGAGTTGAAACCTTAGTTGACAAGATGATTTTGGATCATCTCACAGATCCATTGACTCACATGGTCAATAATGCGATCGCTCACGGCATTGAAACCCCAGAAGTTCGGGCAGCCGCAGGTAAACCACCCGTAGGTATTATTAATATTCGCGCCCTACAACAAGGAAACCAAACCATCATTTCTGTCAGTGATGATGGTGCAGGTATTGATGATAAAAAAGTTAAAAACAAAGCCGTTAAAAAAGGTATCCTCACCCCCGAACAGGCAAAAACCATGTCTCGGATTGATACCTACGAACTGTTATTCCTCCCCAGCTTTAGTACCGCCGACGAAGTAGACGACATCAAAGGTAGGGGTGTAGGCATGAACGTCGTCCACAACGATATCAGCGAAATTCGCGGTACTGTGGGTACTGACTCCACACTAGGTCAAGGAACTATCTTTACCATTCGTCTCCCACTGACCCTAAGTATTTGTAAAGCCCTATTCTGCATTTGCGATCGCACCAGAATCGCTTTCCCAATGGACGGTGTGGAAGATACCCTGAATATTCCCAGCAAAAACATTCAGCAAGACGCTGACGGAGAATCATTTATCGTCTGGAGAGAGATTATTCTGCCCTTCAAACCTTTAAAAGATATCTTAGTTTTTAATCGTCAGCTTAGTCGTGGCAACATCTATGGGACAAAGAAAGATGATGACACGATTTCCGTCATCATTGTTCGCTCAGGTAATACCATGATTGCTTTACAAGTTGATCAAGTCCTCAGTGAACAAGAAATTGTAATTAAGCAATTTGAAGGCCCAGCACCTAAACCTAGCGGTGTAGCTGGTGCTACAGTCCTTGGTGACGGTATGATTATGCCCATTGCTGACGTACTAGAAATCATTGATATCTTCCAAGGTAAGATGTCTAAACATATCGGTGGCAACTGGCAGCAACCAAACTCACCATCAATCAACACAATTACCGCTGATAAAGTAGAAACAACAGTATTAATTGTTGATGACTCCATCACAGTTCGAGAACTTCTATCTCTTACCTTTACCAAAGCTGGTTATCGCGTAGAACAAGCCCGTGATGGACAAGAGGCATGGGATAAACTTCGTTCCGGTTTACCTTGCGATATCGTCTTCTGTGACATTGAAATGCCTCGTTGTGATGGATTAGAACTGCTATCTCGAATCCAGAAAGATGGTTCTTTTGACAACTTACCTATTGCCATGCTGACCTCTCGCGGTGCTGACAAACATAGACAAATGGCATTACAACTCGGTGCTAGTGGCTACTTTACTAAGCCCTATTTAGAAGAAGCACTTTTAGAAGCAGCTTCGCGGATGCTAAAAGGAGAAAACCTCGTAGTCACAGTTTAACCAGGAATCGTAAGGGCAATCCCCTCGTGGTTGCCCAGAATATTAGGGGCTATTGATATAGCAACGGTCAAGGTGGTTAGGACATGAATTAATCATGAAACTCCATCCACAACAGGTTTTTACACCTTCTTCCTTCTTCCTTCTTCCTGACTCCTGACTCCTGCTATAACAACCTTATGATTGAGGAATCAAACTGGTGGTTTTATTCACACCATCCCAAACTATCCAATTAATGTCATTAGGTAAATTATCGGTTTGATTGGTAACTTTAAAATAGAATTTGTCACCATTTTTAAACTGCACTGCAAAATCAGCATTTTGGGCAAAAACAACTATAAAACCTCTATCCCGTAAGCAATACATCGCCCAATTCTTTAAAGATTGTTTATGGGGTTCGTGAGGAATTGGAGGATTAGTAATTACGTCTGCAATGACTTTTAAAACTTTTTCCATATTTGGATTTAATTCAGAATCACAACGAATTTCAATCATAAACTCATCTGGGTCATAAAAGTATAGCGGTTTCCGCTCTTACAGCAATTTCTAATGTTATGAGGTACAGTTTTTTATCGCCTTTACCAACTGATATAGCGATCCTGAAGGTAATCTACTCACAAGCCGAATAAGGATTAAGCTTCCCCTCTCTGAAGAGACGGGGATTTCTGAAGAGTTTAAAAGCCAACTTTTATAAATTTTCACGCAAACCCATTGCTATTTTACTGTGTTTTTCGATTTGTCCCATCACCTGTTTTGCTCTTTGAATTACCACTGGGGGTAAACCTGCTAGTCTTCCGGCTTCTATTCCATAGGATTTATCAGCGCCACCGGGTTGGACTTGATGTAAAAAGATAATTTGGTCTGGTAATTCTTTAACTGTAACTTGATAATTTGCCACATTAGAAATGATTGTAGCTAATTCATTTAATTCGTGATAATGGGTGGCAAAAATTGTGCGAGATTTAATTTCAACTGCTAAATATTCTGCTACAGCCCAAGCAATTGATAATCCGTCAAATGTTGCTGTTCCTCGACCAATTTCATCTAATAAAACTAAAGATTTTGCAGTTGCGTGATTGAGAATATTGGCGGTTTCATTCATTTCTACCATAAAGGTAGATTGACCTGTGGCTAAATCATCTACAGCGCCAACACGAGTAAAAATGCGATCGCACACCCCCAATCTAGCAGACCTCGCTGGCACAAAACTCCCCACCTGCGCCATTAACTGAATTAAACCTACCTGCCTTAAATAACAACTCTTACCACTCGCATTTGGACCCGTCAAAATAACTAAATCAGGTGATTGGTGATTAGATTCATTCCCAGTCCCCAGTCCCCAGTCCCCAGTCCCCAACTTTGTCGAATTAGGCACAAAGAACCCCGCAGGTAAAGACTGTTCCACCACTGGGTGACGACCATCAATTACGTCAATTTCCCGACTTTCTAGCATCTCAGGACGACAGTAACCCAGATGTACAGCTAATTCCGCCAAACCACATAATACATCCGACGCAGCCACCGCACGGGCAATATTCCGAATGATTTCATCTTGAGAACCTACTTCATGGCGTAATGCGTCAAAAATCTGATATTCCAACTGATTTAAATCATCTCGCGCTGTAAGGATGCGTGCTTCTCGTTCTTTTAAATCAGGAGTGATGTAACGTTCCTCATTAGTTAAAGTTTGTCTACGAATGTAATTATCGGGAACTTGGTCGGATTTACTGCGGGAAATACTGATATAATAACCAAAGGTTTTATTAAATCCTACCTTTAAAGTCGGGATTCCTGTTCTCGCTCTTTCATCAACTTCTAAGTTCGCAATCCATTGTTGATCACTTTCTACAGTGGCTTTTCTTTCATCCAACAACGGATTGATCCCCGCCCGAATTAAACCGCCTTCTTTTAAATGGGTTGGTGGTGTTTCTACGATATGAGCGTGTAACTTTTCTGCTAGTTCTTCGAGGATGGGCGGGACTTTTTGCAAAGCTTTTAAGAACGGGGAATTGGCATCCGCAACTAGGCGAGATAATTCGGGTAAACGGGAGAAAGAATCAGCTAAGGCGACTAAATCTCTGGCATTTGCTCTACCAGATGCGGCTCTGACTGTTAAACGTTCTAAATCGTAAATTCGCCTTAATAACTGCCGCAAATCTTGACGTAAGGGCGTATTTTCTACTAATTCCTGAATAGTATCTTGGCGAGATTTAATTCCTTTAATATCTAGTAGCGGTTGTAACAACCATCTTCTTAAAGCTCGGCTACCCATTGCGGTGCTAGTTCGGTCTAAAGCCCATAATAGAGAACCGTGAAATGTGCCGTCGCGGACGGTTTGGGTAATTTCTAAGTTACGACGGGTTTGATGATCAACAATTAAATAATCGGTGAGGGTATAGGTGCGTAATAATTGCAGGGAGACAGGATGGGCTTTTTGTGTGTCTTCAATGTATTCTAAAAGACCTCCAGCGGCGCGAACTGCGAGGGGAAGATGTTCACAGCCTAAACCTTCGAGCGATCGCACTTTGAATTTCTGCAATAATTTACTTCTAGCTTCTGCTTGGGAAAAGGGGACTTGCGATCGCAAACTATAGCAAAATGATGGTGGTAAACATTGGGGAAGTGATGGGGAAGTTTCCCCAGGACGCAATAAACTACCTAAATCGGGGGCGTTAGTGGGAAACAGGACTTCGGACGGTTGCAACCGCATTAACTCTTGCGTTAAGTGTTCTAAATCACTACCTTGAGATGTGAGAAATTCTCCCGTTGATATATCTGCGTAGGCTAATCCCCAATGATTAACAGCAATTACCACAGCCGCGATGTAATTATTGCGACTGGCTTTAAGCATTCCCTCTTCTAATAATGTTCCAGGCGTGAGAATGCGCGTTACTTCTCGCTTAACCAAACCAATCGCATCAGCAGAATCTTCAACTTGGTCACAAATTACGACAGCATAGCCTTTCTCCACCAGTTGGGTTGTGTAGCGTTCCCAAGCGTGATGAGGTACACCTGTCATGGCAACGCGACCAACTTCACCACCATGTTTACTAGTTAAAACTAATTCTAATTCTCTGGAGACGGTTACAGCGTCTTGGAAAAAAGTTTCAAAAAAATCACCGACTCTGTACAGCAGCAACGCATGAGGATATTTATCTTTTACTTCAACATAATGCTGATACATCTTACTCAGCTTACTGCGGTCTTCTACCAGATTTGTATCAGTAAGTGATGCGTTTGGTTGATTGGGTTCTGGTGTGGAAGTCGTCATGGTAGATGCTGAGAATTTATTGGCACAGATTTTTGGCACTCTATTTGATCATAGCTTGATGTGGGGGATAGGGTGCGATCGCTTAAAGTTTATTTATTGTTAAACTTCATCGAGCAAGTGGTTAATTATTTTAAGTATTGTTAATGTTGGGTTTCTACAAGATCAGAGATATGCTTGCAGCAGCGTTTCGCTATTGCAGTTTTTACCCTTCAATACTCTCTTCAACAAGAATATCGCCATTACCGACAATAGTATTTTGGAAATAAGCTCCGTGAGATCGACCGAAATCACTGAGGTATGACCCTTTGAGGTTGGCATTTTCAAATATGGCGCAAACAGCGTCAGCATCGGTCACACTAGCCCCTTCCAAATTAGTACCAATGAACCTAGCCAGAGTCAATTTGGCACAGCTGAGATTAGCCCCACTCAAGTTAGCTCCACTCAAGTTAGCAGCCAACAAATTAGCTCGACTCAGATTAGCCTTACTCAGGTCAGCCCCACTCAAGTCAGCCTTTTCCAAATTAATCCCACTAAAATCTCTCTCCCCAGCAGCATAACGCTGGAGCAACTCTTTAGCATCCATGACTCAAATCCTTCATTAACCAACATACATAAAGGCAACTTACAAAACAGCGGTCTTTTACCAGATTGGTATCAGTAAGTGATGCGTTTGGTTGATTGGGTTCTGGTCTGGAAGTCGTCATGGTAGATGCTGAGAATTTATTGGCACAGATTTTTGGCACTCCACTCGATCATAGCTTGATGTGGGGGATAGGATGCGATCGCTTAAAGTTTATTGGCTTTGTTGAATTGAGGTATGAAACTCAAAATCTAAAACTTTGCGTCTTTGCTCCTTTGCGACTTTGCGCGAAACAAAATTTATGGCTAGTGGTCTGTCAGTTTTCTATTTGTG
>NZ_VIKX01000330.1 GCF_009711935.1 Dolichospermum sp. UHCC 0259
TGCTAATTGCTTACTGTTATAAGTTTGTGCTTCTTCTTTCAAGCATTTTTCCAAATATTCAATGTCAGTTTCCATCAATTTTGGCTTTCTCCCTCGACCTGGTAACTCATGGAGTCCTTCTATTCCTTCTTTTTCCCACTTATTCAACACAAGTCTTACTGTTTGCTCTCCCCAATCAAAGTGAGACGCTATTTTTTCCACATACCAACCATCTGCATTTAATCTGATCACTTCAGCTCTATCTTTTACTTTCTGTGGTACTTTCGCTGTTCTCAGGTCAAACAACTCTCTATCTTGTTTTTTTGTCAGGAATATCCTTAACCTTGACCCCATATTTACATCACCCTAATATATGTTTTTCCGTATTTACTTATCTTTACACACCTTTAATTTTTTTTGTTTACCTACTTATATAAGTAAAGAACATTACAACGAGTTCTTAAAAATAGATTCAGTGTTTCAACAACAAGCTGCATTACAAGAAGTATTAAGAATTTTAGAAAATTATAAAAATGAAGGAAAGCTAAATAATAAAAATATTTCTAGGATGGTACATAATTACTTTTATGAAATGTGTTTTGTCATCTATGAATTAAGTCGGATTCTCAAATTTGGTGGTATAATTTCATTGGTCAATGATAATGTCAAATATGCAGGTGAGGAGATTCCTGTAGACTTAATATTATCAGATATGGCAGAATCTTTTGGACTGAAAACCAAATATATTTGGACGCTAGGAAGAGGTAAAGGAAACAGCAGTCAACAAATGGGAAGTTATGGACGTACAGAATTACGTAAATGTGTTTATATTTGGGAAAAATAAATATCATGACAGACGAAGTAAATCGCATAAACTATCGTTTACGTTCAACATTCTTTTATCGCAAGCTCAAAGAGTATAAAACACTATCTTTTCGTGCAAAAGTTGCTGCACTATTACCAGTAAAGTATTTATATAATTGGGAAGAATGGAGAAACTGGGGCATTGGAGAAGACGCTTTTGATTATATCAGTAACCATCCTGATTTACAACTCATTGAAGTATTTTGTCATCCTCGATTAATTCGAGAACACTCTTCGTTATTAGGCTATTATCGTAATATAGCTGCACTTCCTCAAAAAGCAGTTCAGTATTTAGCTAAAGTAAATCTCAAGAAGATTGAAGGTGATGAAGAAAATAAATATACTCTAACAGAAGATAAAGCTTTGGCACTTTGTCGGTTATTTAATGAACATATATCGCTGATTATTGATAGTTCTGTAGAAAGTTTGACAGCAGAGGAATTATATGGCATACTACTAGCTTCAACAGGAGCGCAGATTGATGGTTCATGGCGTAATTCTATTGGAGAAGAATCCGAAAAAATTGTCCAAAGAATCCTGATTAAAGAAGTAAAAGAACGCAATTTACTTGCTGCATTTATTCCTCGGAAATGTACTAAAGTTGAGGTATATAAACCTGATAAAATTGATGAACAGCTAAGTAATATAGAAGATTATCGAGGTATAATGTTGGTTAATCATACTTCTATACTTTTTTCCAGTGAGCCAGATATTTCACTCCTGAATAATGAGGGTACAACAGTTGGTGTTATTGAAGTAAAAGGAGGAACTGATCCTGCTGGCGCACTAGAACGTTATGGAGCAGCTAAAAAATCTTTTGAATCAGCATTGCGTATAAATCCAGACGTAAAAACTATTCTCATTGCAAGTTGTATTACTTCTGAAGTGCATAATCGTATTCAGCATGATAGCACAATATAAGTAGGTAAACATAATAAAACCGATATATGTTTAGTTTTGTGAAACCCGTAAAACAACCTATTTGTAAGGCATTCATTGAATTTACATTTCGTCACATACCTTTAAATTTTTCGGTTTACCTACTTATACCTATTTTAACTTAATGGAAATATTGACTGAAGAATCAATAATATATGATCAATTTTTTCAAGAGATATTTTCACTTTTACAAAAATGAATCGTATCACAATATAATTATCATATAATCTCTTTATATTACTGCAAGCTAGGAGGGACACTGGTTAAATTATCAATATTGCGTTTTATGGTGAAATCTGAAAAACATAATACTAATCTACCAATCCTAACCTTGCTCTTCCTTCTCGTCTTCATGGTTCAATAAACACAAAAAAAGGACGAACTAAAAAGTCCGCCCTTAATATTACCGAAAAAGCTAAATCTTTGCTTCTTCTCTTACCAACTTATCCCAACCCAAATCCTTCAAATTATTATTCCTTCTTAAAGGACGAGTTACCAACTCCAAAACATCACGCGCATTACCAAAACCGTGAATTTGAGCAAAAGTAAACTCCACAGACCACTTAGTATTAATACCCCGTGCTTCCAATGGATTAGCATGAGCCATACCAGTAATTACCAAATCTGGTTTTAACTCATAAATTCGTTGAACTTGATTGTAATTATCCGGCTTTTCGACAATCGTTGGTAAAGGTGAACCCATTTCCTGACAAGTTTTTTCTAACAAAGCCAATTCAGCAGCTTGATAGCGTTTATCCATGTAAGGAATGCCGATTTCTTGAACAGTCATGCCACAACGCACCAAGAACCGCGCTAAGGAAATTTCTAATAAATTATCACCCATGAAAAACACAGATTTACCGCGAATTAATTTCACGTATTCTTCTAAGTTTTCCCAAATTTGTGCTTCTCTTTCATCTAAACCCTGGGGAGTAATTCCCAATACAGAACAGATTTTTTCTACCCATGCGCGAGTACCGTCGGGACCAATGGGGAATGGTGCGCCAATTAGTTTACACTTGCGACGACGCATTAAGGTCGTAGCAGTGCGGCTGAGGAAAGGATTAACACCAGCGACATAATACCCTTCTTCAATTACAGGTAATTCTGTAAACCGTTTTGCGGGTAGCCAACCAGAAACTTTAATCCCTTGTTTTTTCAGTTCCAAGGTTAATTGGGTGACAACTGGGTCAGGTAAAGAACCAAAAAGTACCAAAGGCTGATGATTTACATACTCCGATTCATCTTGGGCGACATCTTCTTTTTTCTTACCGAAATTCATCAGCTTCTGAATGGCATTACGCTCGCCTTTTTCAGTTTCCGATATAGGAGACTTTTCAGGACAACGATGAGCCATAGCGGCTAACACAGTGTCTTCTCCTTGGGTAAATGCGTAGTCGAGTCCGTTAGCACGGGCGACAACAATGGGAATACCTAAATCGGCTTCTAACTTAGGTGCTAAACCTTCCAAATCGGTTTTAATAATTTCGGTGGTGCAAGTACCAATCCAGACAATTACACTAGGATTGCGATCGCGTTTAATTTGCTCACACAAACGTTTTAATTCTTCATAATCATTCAACTGTGCAGAAATATCCCCCTCTTCTAACTCAGCCATAGCATAGCGAGGTTCAGCAAAAATCATCACCCCCATCGCATTTTGGAGGAAGTACCCGCAGGTTTTTGTGCCAATTACCAAAAAGAAACTATCTTCAATTTTCTGATATAACCACGCTACACAGCTAATAGGACAAAAAGTGTGATAATTTCCGGTTTCACATTCAAAATTTAAAGCTTCAGGCTGTTGAGCAACAGTCATATTAATATTCTCCCTTTAATTTTTTTAGTTTGTAAAGCAGATGATTGGGGATTGGGGACTGGGGACTGGGAAATGGGTCATAAGAAGAGGTTATATTGTATAAATTTTCCTCCTGCTCCCCTGCTCTCCTGCTCCTCTGCTCCCCTGCTCCCCTTGATTCCTATCAAATGCTTTCAACAATTAATTGTTAGGGAAGAGACGAGCCATTTCTGATTCATTAAAAACTTCAGATGGCAGTTCTTCCAAATTGTCGTCACCATTTTGCAGCGAAGTTTCATCACCCCAGATGTCCGAAACCACATCATCAAATCCATTTTCTTCAGATGTATTCAGTTCATCCAAAGAATTATCTTCAGATAGATTTAGTCCACTAAAGGCATTTTCGGCCATTTCCCCAAAGGCATTATCAGGTATCTCTCCAAAAGCATCCTCATCACTTAAAGACATTGGATCAAAGGAGGTATGACCGAAATCACCCATTGCTTCTAAATTGGATGATGCTTCTGATTCACCTTCATCGGATAAAGAAATACTGCCAAAGCCTTCATGATCTCTATCTATAGCCCAAGTAGCTTGCGTCTCGTTGCCCAAGTTATTCATATTGATCCCTGGGATTGAGAAAGATTCCGCTTCTGGCTCAGGTGTATCTGCCACCACAGCAGATGGACGAGAGTACATTTCTGGCTCTACAGTGGGGCTGAGACGATTACCAAGGGCAATATCAGGGTCAAAATGTAAATCCAGAACTTCAATTAAAGTATCCGCATCTGGATTCAGTTTGGCAAAGGGGAACATTAGCTGGGCTAATTTTGGCTCTAGAGCATTGATGACTCCCAGGATGAGGTAAGAAGACGGGCGCTTGCCGCCATCAGGGGTATAAACTGATTCAACAGTCATTTGGAGTGTAATCCATTCACGATTGGCTTGAAAGAATTGCAGCCACTTTTGTTTGATCGAATCGGTAAAACTATCAAAGAAAGCCATAAGTCCATCCTGAGAGGTAAAATGTTTTATACAATCATCAAGTCTAATTCCTCTTCAGCATTTGTGGCTTTAACTTTTACTGGATTGAGATAAAAATCTGACAATAGAGAAAAAAGTTCACGATCAGGAGAGTCGTTGGGAACGACACCTTCTGGTTGCGCGAGAATTTGATCAGCAATATTCAGGTAATAGTCGCAAACGTAGCTCAGAGAAGGATCTGACTCTGCCATTTCAAATAAAGTTTTGCCTTTGACGCGGGAAACGCGGATATCTTCAATTAAAGGTAATACCTCTAAAACAGGCATGGGAACGGCTTCTATATATTTATCAATTAAATCCCGCTTGGAGGTACGATTACCTATTAATCCCGCTAAACGCAAGGGATGAGTCCGAGCTTTTTCCCGAACGGAAGCAGCAATCCGGTTGGCTGCAAATAGGGCATCAAAGCCATTATCTGTAACAATTAGACAATAATCTGCATAATTTAACGGTGCGGCAAAGCCACCACAAACAACGTCACCAAGGACATCAAATAAAATTACATCGTATTCATCAAAAGCATTAAGTTCTTTTAATAATTTGACGGTTTCCCCAACTACATAGCCACCACAACCGGCACCTGCTGGGGGTCCACCTGCTTCAACGCAATCAACTCCACCATAGCCTTTATAGATTACGTCCTCTGGCCAAACGTCTTCGTAGTGATAATCTTTTTCTTGCAAGGTATCAATAATGGTGGGAATCAAAAACCCAGTCAGGGTGAAGGTGCTGTCATGTTTGGGATCACAGCCAATTTGTAAGACCTTCTTGCCTCTTTTAGCGAGCGCTACAGAGATATTACAACTGGTTGTAGATTTGCCGATTCCACCTTTTCCGTAAACTGCTAGTTTCATTTTTGTACCTCTTTATATAGTTTCTTAACAAACTCTTGTCTCAAACATTTACCTTTATCTCGATTGATGGGGGATGTGTGAGGTGCTTGAGTGCCATTATTGTGCAAATTCTCTGGAAAGAAAAGGGGACTAGAATCTGAAAGGTGTTGATATTAGGTATTTAAGTGATTAAATATTATATTTTTGTATTAATAAGCCTTTAATTGAGCTAAAAAAGCTCAAAATTATGTTTTTTAGGATTTTAATATTTTTTTTTATAAAAATAGTTTCAAAAAACAAAAAAATGCAATAGATAAAAATCTATTTATTCCATAAGATTGACTTACTCTTGTCACCATTAACGATATTGCAGGTATTTACGGTGTGTGCAACCAGAAAACCATTGTCAACAATGGGTTGAAAATAAAGGTGGGATTTGGGGATCAGGTTAATCGGGTGTTCTGATTAGGGGGTAGAATTGGCAATAAGGAAATTTTATGAGCGATCGCTTCCCTTTTTGTTAACATCACTCCTGGATTAGTAAATATTTATTAAATTAGAAAATATCTGATATAAAACTTTACAGGGATTGGGGACTGGGGACTGGGGACTGGGGATTGGGTACTAGGATTTTTTAGCCACTGACAACTGACAACTGACTAATGACTAATGACAACTGACAAATGACTAAAAAACAAAAATTTCCTTACTTGCTGGGTTCTAAATGGACGGCACAGAAAAAAGTTGATGGTTGGCGACATTTTCAGGTTGTTAACCGCAAAAATCAAGGTAAATGGGTATATGCGGAAATGGTAGCAGCTTGTGATCCTCAAGTGCGCTTTTGGTTAAATGCTAAATTATTACAAGATAATTCCCAATGGTACGCCGGCTGGCAAACCCTACAAGAAATAAACTCTATAGAAAACCATTAATACCCAGTCCCCAATCCCCAGTCCCCAATCCCCTAAACCATCAATGGTTGTTGATACAGTGGCACAGTGAAAGTCACCGTTGAACCAAGTCCTTCACCTAGACTATAAAAATGGACTTCACCACCCATTGCTTCTATGAGTTTTTGGGATATTGTCAGTCCTAAACCTGTACCACCATAGTGACGAGTCCGAGAACCATCAATTTGAGAAAATAATTGAAATAGTTTATCTTGCTTATCTAAGGAAACACCGATACCTGTGTCAACAACACGAACTTTAACTGTTGTAGGGTGTTTTTTTGGTATTAAATCGGCACTAATAGTGATACCACCTTCGTGGGTAAATTTAATAGCATTACCTACCAAATTTAGCATTACTTGTAATAATCTCTTATAGTTGCCTTGAACAATAATTGCATCAGAGATTGTCGGCATTTCCATCTGAAAACTAATATTTTTCATTTCCGCTTGTTGACGGGTAAAGCCTTCAACGTCATC
This sequence comes from Dolichospermum sp. UHCC 0259, assembly GCF_009711935.1. Lineage (GTDB taxonomy): Bacteria > Cyanobacteriota > Cyanobacteriia > Cyanobacteriales > Nostocaceae > Dolichospermum. The sequence goes on from NZ_VIKX01000330.1 coordinate 6,887, forward strand.
AAATAATTCTTTGAGGTTGACTGGTGAACAGTCCAATTCCATTTTACCTGCTTCAATTTTAGCAAAATCCAAAATATCATTGAGGATATTTAACAGATGCAAAGATAGTTCATGAGCTTCTAAAATAAATTCATGTTGTTCTTGAGCATCATCTGTAACTCCTTCTATAATTAGCTTTAAGAAGCCAATCATGCCATTGAGAGGAGTCCGAATTTCGTGGGAGACATTAGCCAGAAATTCGCTTTTGAGGCGGGAAACTTCTTCAGCCTTTTGTCGAGATTCTTCTAGTTCTTGATATAAAGTAGCATGAGCGATCGCTGTTCCTAACTGATCTGCCACTTCCTTGGCTAATTCTAATTCTGCTTGTGTTAGTGGATGGCATTCATCAACAAAACTAAGAGCAGCTAAACCATTAGCTTTGTCTTTGTAACAAGTCGCAACAACTAGAGCTTTAGACTGTGGAGATTGGTGGTTAAATGAAACAGCCATCACCACAGGCTCTAAAGTCGCTAATGCTTGAACAAAAGCCGGCTCAGAAGATATATCTATTTCTGAGTCAAGAATAGAAACTTGCTCTGGCCGATGATACTCAGCAACTACCCGAACCTTGGTATTAGCGGGTTGATAAGGGCAAATAATACAGCGTTCTAAGTTGAGGTTTTTTCCCAAGCTATCAACTGTTTGTTGCCAAATCACATCTAAATCCAGTGTCCGACGAATATTTTTGGTGATTCTGTTTAATAACTTCTGATGTCGCTGCAATCGTAAGGCTAACTCAAGTGCTGTTGGCGGTTTCAGTGCCTGATTCACATCTTGAGAATGAATATTTGATGGTAACAACCTACCCATCACCAAAACTGTAGTTGTTGGCTGACCAAATGGCGGTAGAATCGGCGTAATTGTCAATTCTAACTCTAATAATTCGATATTTGGGCATTTAAACCAAAATTTCACCCTTTCCGGCGCAGAACTGCTCAAAATCCGGTGTAAATGTTCTAGATAAACAACCTTATCTACTGGAGCGAAGCTATCATTTTCATTAAGGACATCAACTATCCGTTGGGGATCACACCCTAAGTATTCGCTGTGTTGCCAATAAAAAGTCAAATAGCGTCCAGAGGCATCTTGAGTATATATTAACTCTGCTTCGAGAGTTGCTGATGAGCGATCGCCCATGAGAGTAATAGATTCCAGATTTTGAGGAATTAAATTCGGAAATTGGGCATTAGCAATAATAGTCATTAATCGAGTTGGATAGACAAAAAGCTTCCCACCGTGCTTATACTAAAGCTAATTAAATTCTGGCATAAACTTTTACAGCTTTCACATTTTTCTAGGGTGGATTTTTGACTTTTCTGGCATTTAAGACCTTAATTTTTACATTTCTTATTATTGATATAGCGGTATGCACTTAAATGAGGTACAGAATCTACACTAAAAGCCTTATGGTAAGAGACTCTTAACTCCTGACTCCTGCTAAGTCATTTTAATCATTCCACTCACCACGAGGAGGAACAGGTGTCCGTAGAGGTGTCCGTGTTAACTCATCATCCCTATTAAAATCACCTCGTAACCATTGACGGATAGCCACCTCAATCACCTTACTGGGATCATTAGTCAAATGTTGAATTTGCTCTATTAATTCAGAATCTAGATTAAGAGCGATTTCTGTTTTTTCAGCACGCTTTTTATCAGCACTGTTAGGTTGTTCTTGCATATTCATGGGTTTAAATACTCTGAAATAGTTTTATTGAAACTGTTGTCCAGCAGTCATGATATTTATAATTGAGTCTATTCAATTGTAAACTGCTGAGTCATCAACACTAGGAGCTAGAAATAGATTCTAAATAATAGCCTAAGTTGTCATACAGGAGTTCAGGAGTTCAGGAGTCAGGAGTCAGGAGTCAGGAGAAAGAAGAAAGAAGAAAGAAGAAAGAAGAAAATCTCTCCCCTGCTCCCCTGCTCCCTGTTCCCTCTTCCCTTATTGCCTCAAAAAGCATTAAAATACATGAAGTAAATAGCTTTCACTTTGGTTTGCTTTAGAGCAGAGATAGTATATGACTGACGTTCCCGCAGATCGCATTCGCAACTTTTGTATTATTGCTCACATTGATCACGGGAAATCAACTCTCGCAGATCGGTTGCTACAGGCTACGGGGACTGTAGAAGATAGACAGATGAAAGAGCAGTTTCTCGATAACATGGATTTGGAACGGGAGCGCGGCATTACAATTAAGCTGCAAGCTGCCCGGATGAATTATACTGCAAAAGATGGTCAGCAGTACGTTCTTAATTTAATTGATACTCCTGGTCACGTAGACTTTTCCTATGAAGTGTCCCGTTCTCTTGTGGCTTGTGAAGGAGCATTGTTAGTTGTGGATGCGTCCCAAGGTGTCGAGGCGCAAACACTGGCAAATGTGTATTTAGCTCTAGAGAGTAATCTAGAAATTATCCCAGTTTTAAATAAAATTGATTTACCAGGAGCAGAACCAGAAAGAGTAATTGGTGAAATTGAAGAAATTATTGGTTTAGATTGCAGTGGTGCAATTTTGGCTTCAGCAAAAGAGGGAATTGGTATTGCTGAGATATTAGAAACAATTGTCGAACGAGTTCCCCCACCTGCTGACACTGTAAATGAGAAACTGCGAGCGCTGATTTTTGATAGTTATTATGATAGTTACCGGGGTGTAATTGTTTACTTCCGGGTCATGGATGGGACTGTTAAAAGAGGCGATCGCATCTACTTAATGGCATCGGGTAAAGAATATGTCATTGATGAACTAGGCGTACTCTCTCCCACCCAAAAGCCAGTTGAAGAACTCCATGCCGGAGAAGTAGGTTATTTAGGAGCATCAATTAGAGCCGTAGCTGATGCACGGGTAGGAGATACCATTACTCTGTGCAAAAATAAAGCCACAGAAGCCTTACCTGGTTACGCAGAAGCCAATCCGATGGTATTTTGTGGAATGTTCCCCATAGACGCAGATCAATTTGAAGACTTGCGGGAAGCCTTAGAAAAACTAGAACTCAATGATGCCGCACTACAGTATGAACCAGAAACCTCCAGTGCAATGGGTTTTGGTTTCCGTTGCGGGTTTTTGGGGTTACTGCACATGGAAATTGTCCAGGAACGCTTAGAGCGTGAGTATAACCTAGATTTAATCATTACTGCCCCCTCAGTGGTTTACAAAGTCGTCACCATCAAAGGTGAAGAACTGTATATTGATAATCCTAGCCGCTTACCTGGACCAAATGAGCGCGACAGAATTGAAGAACCCTATGTCAAAGTAGAAATGATTACTCCAGAAATCTACGTTGGTTCTTTAATGGAGTTGTCACAAAACCGTCGGGGGATCTTCAAAGATATGAAATATCTCACCCAAGGACGGACTACACTAACTTATGAGTTACCCCTAGCGGAAGTTGTCACCGACTTTTTTGATCAAATGAAATCCCGTTCTCGCGGTTACGCCAGTATGGAATATCATCTGATTGGCTACCGAGAAAATCCGTTGGTGAAATTGGATATTCTGATTAACGGTGATCCAGTGGATTCCTTAGCCATGATTGTCCACAGAGATAAAGCCTACAATGTCGGTAGAGCTATGGCGGAAAAACTCAAAGAACTAATTCCCCGTCATCAATTCAAAGTCCCCATTCAAGCTTCTATTGGTGCTAAAGTTATCGCTAGTGAAAGTATCCCCGCCATGCGAAAAGATGTGTTAGCTAAATGCTACGGTGGCGACATCAGCCGCAAAAAGAAACTATTGCAAAAGCAAGCCAAAGGCAAAAAACGCATGAAAGCTATAGGTACAGTAGATGTCCCCCAGGAAGCTTTTATGGCTGTATTGCGGCTAGATAAAGGCTAACGTAGGGGCGGGGTTTCCCCGCCCTAATTGTGGGTTTCCCTGCCCTAATATTATGACTTTGTTCCTTTGTGCGAAATCCAATTCATATTAAATTAATTAAAAAGGATATAAAAATAGACTAATGAATTCAATAGCATCTACTTTAATTTCTATTCTCAGCCCTGAAACAGCCATAATATCGTGGGAAAATCTCACCCCCACCCAACAGCATCATATCCACCAAGGAATAGACTCCAAAAGCCAGCCCAGTTGTGTTATTTATCCCCATAGCCAAGCAGAATTAGCCGCAGTGATAGCGATCGCCAACAGTCATAAATGGCGCGTTCTTACTTGTGGTAGTGGTAGTAAAATTAATTGGGGTGGTTTAGCTAAAAATATTGATATTATTGTCAGCAGCGATCGCATTAACCAACTCATAGAACACGCAGTTGGTGATTTAACTGTCACTGTGGAAGCAGGGATGAAATTTGCCCAGCTTCAAGAGATTTTGGCTAAACATCACCAATTTTTAGCACTTGATCCAGCTTTTCCTGATTCTGCTACCATAGGCGGTATCGTTGCTACGGCTGATACAGGTTCTCTGCGTCAACGTTATGGTGGTGTGCGTGACCAACTTTTAGGTATAACTTTTATCCGCGCAGATGGACAAATAGCTAAAGCTGGGGGACGAGTCGTTAAAAATGTCGCTGGTTACGACTTAATGAAATTATTTACTGGCGCTTACGGTACATTAGGAATTATCAGCCAAGTTACTTTTCGAGTTTATCCCATTCCTGAAACTTCGGGAACAGTAATATTAACTGGAAAAGCAGAAGCTATATCTCAAGCAGTGAGAACTTTACAAAGTTCGGAATTAACACCAACTCAAGCAGATTTATTATCAAGTAAATTAGTTAATAATTTAGATTTAGGTACAGGAATAGGCTTAATTACCCGCTTTCAAAATATTAATGAAAGTGTCCAAGAACAGTCAAAAAGACTATTAGCAATTGGCGAAAAATTGGGTTTACATGGGGTAATTTATTCAGGAAATAATGAAACTGATTTATGGCAACGATTACCAGAACAAATACATTCTCATGTTACAAAATCTACAATTACCTGCAAAATAGGAGTATTACCAACTGCTGCGGTGGAAATTATCAATCAAATAGATATTGGTTTAATTCACATTAGCAGTGGTTTAGGCTTGGTGCGTTTAGAAAATCAAGATCAGATTTTGCCTTTGCGAAATTTATGTCAAGCAAATTCTGGTTTTTTAAGTATTTTATCTGCACCTATTGAGTTAAAAGAAAGGTTTGATATTTGGGGTTATACTGGTAATAGTTTGGCGGTAATGCGCCGCATTAAAACACAGTTTGACCCTCAAAATATTTTAAATCTTGGTTGCTTTGTTGGTGCAATTTAATACTAAATGAGGCTGAGTAGAATTTAGGACTTACGCAAGTGTCACACTAAAAATATGTTGTAGGGTGCGTCAGACTGCATGAATCCTCCAAATAAACAGATTGTTGATATCTGACGCACCCTACCAATGTGCCAGTTGAGTAAGTTCTGGAATTAATAAAAATTGAACGCAGATAAACGCAAATTAACGCTGATAAATACAGATTCAAATAATTAAAAGTATCAACAAAGAAGGGAAAATATCAATGCAAGTTTCGGAAAGTTCGGTGAATAATACTGCTAGTATTAAGAATTTAAAGGGTTTTGATGGGAATCATCCACCTGATCCAAAGTTAATTGATAGTTGTGTTCATTGTGGTTTTTGTTTGTCTACTTGTCCTAGTTATCGGATATTAGGAAAGGAGATGGATTCTCCCAGGGGACGGATATATTTAATGGATGCTATTAATGAGGGGGAAATAGCTTTAAATACGGCTACTGTTGAACATTTTGATTCTTGTTTGGGTTGTCTGGCTTGTGTTTCTACTTGTCCTTCTGGTGTGCAGTATGATAAGTTAATTTCCGCTACTAGACATCAGGTGGAAAGGAATTATAACCGCAGTTTACCTGATAAGTTAGTTCGACAATTGATTTTTTCTCTGTTTCCTAATCCTGATCTTTTAAGAATTTTACTTTTTCCTTTATTAGTTTATCAAAAGTTAGGAATTTCTAAGGTATTACAAGCAACTGGGTTAATTAAAGCCGTATCTCCCCGGTTAGCAGCTATGGAATCTATTTTACCGGAAATCACTCTTAAATCTTTTCAGGATAATTTACCTGATATCATCCCAGCGAAAGGTGAAAAAAGATATCGGGTTGGTGTAATTTTAGGCTGTGTGCAAAGGTTGTTTTTCTCTGGTGTGAATGAAGCGACAGTCAGGGTTTTAACTGCAAATGGTTGTGAAGTGGTAATTCCTAAATCTCAAGGTTGTTGTGCTGCACTTCCTGAACACCAAGGACAAACTGAACAAGCGAAAACATTAGCAAGACAAATGATTGATAGTTTTGCTGATACTAATGTTGATTTTGTAATTATTAACGCTGCTGGTTGTGGTCATACTTTGAAAGAATATGGTCATATTTTAGCAGATGATCCAGAATATGCCGAAAAAGCGAAAATATTTGCCGGGAAAGTTAAAGATTCACAAGAGTTTTTAGCTAATGTGGGTTTAACTGCAAAACTTTCACCTTTGACTGATAAAAATATCAATTTAGTTTATCAAGATGCTTGTCATTTATTACATGGTCAAAAAATTAGTGTTCAACCCCGTCAACTGTTAAAACAAATTCCCGGTGTAACTTTAAAAGAACCCATAGACGCAGCTTTGTGTTGTGGTAGTGCGGGGGTTTATAATATGTTGCAACCAGAAGTTGCGGAAGAATTAGGTAAACAAAAAGCTGAGAATTTAATCAATACTGGTGCAGATTTGATTGCTTCTCCTAACCCTGGTTGTAGTTTGCAGATTAGTAAATATTTGCAGGGGAAAACTATTTCTGTTATGCACCCAATGGAATTGTTAGATTATGCAATTCGGGGAGATAAATTGGAGATTTAGAAAAATATAACATCCAGATCCCCGACTTCTGAGATCAATTTATCATTTATTTACAAGATCAAAAAAGAAGTTGGGGATCTTATTTCAATTTATCATTTATTTATCAAGATCAAAAAAGAAGTCGGGGATCTTATTTATCGTTCCCAAATTAAGTTCATTGCCTTTTTTATGATCTCTTCTTGTTGGACTAATTTGCTTAACTCTTCTGCTTCATATTGACCTTCAAAAGCTTCGATTGCTGCTTTTTCTAACGCTAAATCATAAGCATCTTCTAGAGTTGTTGCTAATTCTGTTTCACTCATGTAAGTTCCTTTTGCTTTTTCACGGGAATTACTGCGTTGAATTTGTTTGACAGAATTGCGAATAGAAAGATTCCAAGACCTAGTAGTACGGTTTTCAGCAGATTGCTTAATTAAGTGTAGAAGTAAAATGATGCCATAGCTAAATATTTTATTCAGTTTATCAGATTTGCTCATTTCTTCTAATTCTTCGACAATTAACAAGGCTTCTGTGATATTGCCTTGGTGCAGGAGTTCTTTAAGTGTAAGTAGTTCTTCCATTGGGTTGATTTTCCTAATTTTTCATAGCTAAGGTTAATCCGTCGGCTATGGGAACTAAACTCAAGGTAATTCGGCAATCTTGATGTAGTTTGCGATTCAAAGCCCGAATTTTATTAGTTTGATTATCCTGGATTTCTGTATCTGCAACTTTACCTGACCACAACACATTATCAATGGCAATTAGTCCACCTGGGCGAACTAATTCAAGACATCTTTCATAATAATTATTATAGTTACCCTTATCAGCATCAATAAAGGCAAAATCGAAAGTTCCCGCTTCCCCGGCTGTTAATAACTTATCTAATGTTTCCAATGCTGGGGCAATATGCAAATCAATTTTATCTTCTACTCCTGCTTCTTGCCAATAACGCCGAGCTACACTGGTATACTCTTCACTAACATCACAGGCAACTATTTTACCATCTGCGGGTAAAGCTAAAGCTACTACTAAGGAACTATAGCCAGTAAATACACCTACTTCTAAGGTTTTCTTTGCTCCTATCAATTTCACTAATAATGCCATGAATTGCCCCTGTTCTGGAGATATTTGCATTCGAGACATTGGCAATTGAGCGGTTTCTTGACGCAGTTGGGTTAAAATGATTGGTTCACGCAGAGAAACTGAAAGCAAATAATCATATAAGTTTTGTTCTAAACCCAGAGTTTGTTTCGACATGATTTATATTTATTATTTATTTTATAATAGTTCTTCCTTATCGGCTCTATGATAACAAATTTAAAATCAAATGTCAACCCCCAACTTCTCTTTTCAGCAATTCTCATTTTGAAAATAAAATAAGATAAAGTTGTGTATCAACCTTTTAACAGCCGCATTTTCACAGTCTTGTTTTTGATATCCATCTTGCTTTTTTATAAATTCAGGTTTGAATTGAGATTAATTGGTCATTTTTTTCAAAATGAGAATTGCTGATCTCTTTTAAACCCAATACTTGTCGGTTAAGGAAATGTAGCGACTGTCTTGATTGTCAAGCGATCGCTAAGGAAAAGTTTAAGGTTCAGCAGTGCTAGAACTCCATTATTTACGTCCCTGGGAAAGAAATCTTCCGCCCTTAAAAACCTATCAAATCAACGTTCAAATTCGTTAACAATAACAAGCGTTTTCCCTTCCTTATTCCTCCTGACTGGTCACTGAGCGAAATTCCTCCTAACTGGTCACTGAGCGACTTGTACTGAGCCTGTCGAAGTAAGCCGAAGTGCTAACTCCTTCTATAATTTTTCTGGTAAGGTCAGAATTTCTACGCCATCTTCGGTGACAGCAATGGTATGCTCAAATTGAGCAGATAGGAGGCGATCGCTTGTTACCGCAGTCCAACCATCTCCCAGCATTTGGGCTTCATGAGTTCCTTCATTAATCATCGGTTCAATTGTAAACACCATCCCGGCTCTCAGCTTCTTCCCTCTACCCCTAATGCCATAATGGGGAATATCCGGTGCTGTATGGAAAATATTACTAATTCCATGTCCCACAAAATCCCGCACCACAGAAAAGCCGAAAGACTCCGCATACTCTTGAATTGCTGCCCCAATATCCCCAATTTTTGCCCCTGGTTTCACCTCTGCAATTCCCAACCGCAGACACTCTTGAGTTACCTCCACTAACTTTTGGGCTGTAGGGGAAGGATTACCCACTAGAAATGTTTTTGATGTATCACCATGATAACCCTCAACAATGGGTGTAACATCTATATTAATAATGTCCCCATCCTTGAGAATTTGTTTAGCATTGGGAATACCGTGACAAATCACCTCATTCACACTCGTACAAATAGACTTAGGATAACCTTTATAACCTAAAGGAGCGCTTTTCGCGCCGTGTTTTTGAGTCCATCTTTCCGCTTCATCATTCAATTGCAGGGTACTTACCCCCGGTTTCACCAAAGGTTCTAAGTGTTGCAACAACTTAGCAGCCAACCTGCCAGCACGGCGCATTTTTTCGATTTCTCGCTGGGATAAAATGACTATGGTTTCGGTTTTCATCAATTTTGTATCTTCTACTCTTTTAAAAATATAGTTAATCCAGTTGTCGCTGCCCTGCTTGCAGCATCCGCTACCTTGAGAGTATACAAGCTTTGTTCTGGGGTGATATATAAAGGACTACCATCGCATAGATGATCTAATACCATAGTCGTATCTTTAGCAAATAAACCCCGACGAGTCCCCACTTCAATTAACTTTGTTCCTGCTGCTGACACCAGCATTCCCGTATCACCATCGAGAATTATCTCACCTTTTTCACCTTGAACTTCTAATTTGCGTTCTGATTGCCACAAAGTTTCACCTTTACCATAAATTACCTGTGCCAGTAATCCACTTTCAAAGCATAATTGGGCTGAACATAAACAGGTTTGGTAGTAATCAGACTCCGTTTGCCAATATCGGTGGTGACAATTGACCGTGAAGACTTCACCAAACAAATCAATCAGACGATGTAACCGAGATAATGCCCCAATGAGGGGAAAGCCAAACATCTCATGATTATAAGTCCACTTGCGCGGGGCTGGGTGCTGGGGATTTAGGGTACTATAGCGAATATAAAACAAATCGCCAATTTGGTCTAAGTGTTGTTTTAAAGTTTGATGCCAACCCCCCAATAGTTCAATGTGTTCGACGTGCAGAAGCTTGTTTACTCTTTTTGATAAAGCAATCAGTTCTTCTGCTTCTTGGAAATCCACAGATAAGGGATATTCAACAATGGTGTGTTTGCCGGATTCTAAAGCGGCACGAGCAATTTTACCATGATCTCGATTAATGGTGCAGATGACCACCATATCTAAATCGTCCCGTTCTACTAGCTGTTGCCAAGAATCCATCGCCACAGTTGCATATTCTTGGGCTAAAACCGCTGTCCTTTCGGGATTACCGGCGTTGCTGGAAGCGAGCGAAGCGAGCGCTATTAAATCAGTTCGGGGATCTTGTTGCAAGGCATCAGCCCTGAGTTTGGCTGCATAGCCTGTTCCCACTAAACCCACCCTCAGACTGTTTTTGGACAAAGGTAGTTCGTTATTGTTCATGAATTTATTAATCACCAATTGTTAGACTGTTTGGGTTTAATGCCATTAGTATTTTATCAATAAGCCGACATTAGGAAACATTTAACACCTCTAGTACCGCTGAAAGGAAAATTTTATTGAGATTGCGGTGATTTTGGAAACATTGCCATAACTATAATAAAGCGTAAGAAGCGGTATTAAGCTGAGGATAAAGAAGTAATTAAACGATTTTGAATTTTAATATCTGTTTTCTCCTGATTTTTAAGAATTTTTGTTTGAATTTCTAATTAATTAGGGTTTGTAAATAATTAGGTTCTGTTATAGGTTTTACATGATATGGTACGTGGATGAGAAAACACCAAAAATAGATTGTACATTTATTGTACATTTTATGTATAAAATATGGGCGTTTTCTGCTTTAAATATCAGATTCCTGGATAATTTTCGCAAGTATCTACTAGATTGCTTTTTTCCTAATATCTAAGGTCAATGACACAAATGCAAAATCTGCGGATTTTTTATCCATTTCTAGTGCCATTTATAAGTTCATCGGAAATTCATTGGTTATATATACTTTCGGCTCTATTACTAGCTTTAATTGTATATAAATTAGGGTTATCTCAACAAGACAAACAGGTGAACTTAAGGGAATATCTTTTTCCCAAAGCAGTTTATTCGCATCCATCAGCGATCGCTGAATACAAGTATTATTTTTTATCTTCACTTTTGGAAATATTTGTAATATTGCCAGTTATATTATCTCTACCAAATCTAGCAAATATCATTTCTCATTACTTAACGGAAATTACGTACGTAACAACACCCTTTTTAATTACTCATCCTCAATGGTATCATTATGTCATGTTGAGTATTTTTGTGGCTTTAGCGGGGGATTTGGCTTATTATTGTTACCATTATTTAGCTCATAGAAGTTCATTTTTTTGGGAATTTCATAAGGTTCATCATTCTGCGGATGTATTAACTCCGATGACTGTTTATCGCTCTCATCCCTTTGATTTGCTTTTAAGTATGAGCGTAGCGACGGTAATGCTGGGTTTTACTACGGGAATTTGGATTTATTTATTTGGCAATGAAGTATCACATTTATCCATTTATGGAGTTGATTGGGAGATATTTCTATTTTATTTAACTGGTGCTAACTTACGACATTCTCATATTTGGTTAAATTACCCTTATGCTGTTAGTCATGTGTTGATGAGTCCTGCCCAACATCACATTCATCATAGTGTTGAGCCAAAGCATTATGATAAAAATTTTGGTTACATTTTGTCTTTTTGGGATTGGATATTTGGTACTTTATATGTACCAAGGAACTATGAAAAACTCAGCTTTGGTTTAGCAAATGGAGAATCAAATTTATTTAATAATCCGATTAATTTATTAGTACAGCCATTTAAATCTATTTGGCAAAGTTACAAACAACAAATATCTAAGTAGGTAGGTAGGCGTTAAAAATTGTCGTTGGGACAAGGGAACAGGAAGAGAGTTTTGAGTGATTTTACTTTTCTTCACATACCTTTAAATTTTTCTGTTCATCTAATTAAGGAATGATTTCCTATCAGGAATCTAAATACAAATTCAATCAGAAATTAATTGAAAATTATAGTTATAAATAACATGAAATTAGATTTGAATGCAGATTTGTCGGATTTGACTACGATCATCAATGATTTGCCAGAAAATGGTGTTTGTATCCATGATTTATTTGCCATTCAGGTAAAGTTAGCACCTGATTCAGTAGCAACAGTATTTGAGAATCAGCAACTTACTTACCAAGAATTGAATGCTAAAGCCAATCAGTTAGCGCATTATTTACAGAGTATTGGTGTAGGTGCTGAGGTGATGGTAGGCTTATGTTTAGAGCGATCGCTTGATCTGATTATCGGTATTCTGGGTATTCTTAAAGCTGGAGGTGCTTATGTACCCATAGATCCGGCCTATCCCCAAGAACGTATAGCATTTATGCTAGAAGATACTAAGTTGCAATTTGTGGTGACACAACAACAATTGGTAGTATCTCTACCGGAAAACTCTACAACAATTTGCTTAGATACAGATTGGCAGAAAATTGAGTGTCAAAGTTCCCATGATCCAGTTAGTGGAGTCACAGCCGAAAATCTCGCTTATTTAATCTATACTTCTGGTTCTACTGGTAAGCCGAAAGGAGTGCAAATGCCTCATAGTAGTATTTGTAATTATCTGGAAGCGATCGCTAAAATATTACCAGTTAATAGCAACGATATTTATCTCCACACAGCATCTTTTTCTTTTACTGCTTCAGTCAGACAATTATTTTTACCTTTATCCCAAGGTGCAACCAGTATTCTTGCTACTCGTGAACAAACAAGAACTCCTTTAAGCCTATTTGAATTAATTCAAAAATGTGGTGTTACTATTTCTGATGGTGTACCCTCTGTATGGCGATATGGACTCATTGCTTTAGAAAGTTTAGACCAACAATATACTCAAGCACTGAGCGAATCACAATTAAGATTAATAGTATTTGGTGGGGAATTATTGTAACTGTTCACACTCCCCCACTAAAAAGGAATTAGGAAGTAACAGGGATAGGAG